>DMJJ01000055.1:1739-5698 GCA_003452185.1 Verrucomicrobiales bacterium
AACAGCGGACGTGCACGAACAGGCACCTGGGCCCCCTTCAAGCTAGAGCCGATCAACGATTGCCCCCCCCGACCCGGGCCCACGCTCCGTTCGGCTGAACCTGAAAGGGATGTGGGAACGTCTATCCACGCCCCCTCTCCTCCTTTTGGGAAACGCGGAGACGCAGAGTCGCGGTGACGCGGACTGCAGGGGCTGAAGAACCCGGCCCGATACAAAAGAGTTTCTCCCTTCATGGGCTGATCCGCCTCTCTCACACTCCGGCCCCACCCGCCTCCAACCACATCCGGTCGCGAGAGAAAGGCACTTTACCCCTTTCGTCCCGGCGGGACTTCGCCTATCCTGCCGACCATGAGTCCGACTGCTGCCCCGCTGACTTCGGTTCCCGACGCCCAGGGCCATTTTGGCCCCTACGGCGGACGGTACGTGCCGGAGACGTTGATGCACCCGCTTCAGGAACTGGAGGGGGAGTACTTCCGCGCCCAGCAGGATCCGGAGTTTCAAAAGGAGCTCGATTACTACCTCCGCGAGTTCTGCGGCCGACCCACCCCCCTCTACCACGCGGAGCGCCTGACACGGGAGCTCGGCGGCGCCCGAATCTACCTGAAACGGGAGGACCTGCTCCACACAGGAGCCCACAAAATCAACAACGCCATCGGCCAGGTGCTCCTCGCGCGCCGCATGGGGAAGACGCGCGTCATCGCCGAGACCGGCGCTGGCCAACACGGGGTCGCCACAGCCACCGTGGCTGCAATGTTCGGCCTGAAGTGCGTGATCTACATGGGCGCGGTGGACTGCGAGCGCCAGGCCCTGAACGTCTACCGGATGAAGATGCTCGGCGCCGAGGTCGTGGCCGTGCACGCCGGACAGAAGACCCTCAAGGAGGCGGTTAGCGAGGCGATGCGCGACTGGGTCACGAACGTTCGCCACACGCACTACATTCTCGGAACAGCCTACGGAGCCCACCCTTACCCGGTGATGGTTCGGAATTTTCACAGGGTGATCGGCGACGAGGCGCGACGACAGATCCTGGAAAAGGAGAAACGGCTTCCCGACCTCCTCATCGCGTGCGTGGGAGGAGGCTCGAACGCCATCGGCCTGTTCTACCCATTCCTGAAGGACGAGTCGGTCCGGATGCTCGGTGTCGAGGCTGGCGGCGAAGGGATCACCCCCGAACGCCATGCGGCCCGCTTCCAGGGAGGCTCCCTTGGGGTGCTGCAGGGAACCCGCAGTTACATCCTCCAGGACGAGTGGGGCCAGATTCAGCTGACCCACAGCGTGAGCGCAGGACTCGACTATGCGGCGGTGGGCCCCGAGCATGCCTGGCTCCACGATCAGAAACGGGTGGAATACACCTATGCGACCGACGCGCAGACCCTCGACGCCTTCATCCGACTGGCGCGCCTCGAGGGAATCATCCCCGCGCTCGAGAGCGCCCATGCCGTGGCCGCCTGTTTCGAGCGGGCACCCAAAATGTCGAAGGACTCGATCGTGATCGTCAACATCTCCGGCCGCGGGGACAAGGACGTCTCCCAGGTGGCTGCGAAGATCACCCTGTAGCGAGCCCGCACCAGGCCCCGGTCACGCCGCGGCCCGCAGGGAGTCAATGCTGGAGGTGGGAGAGCTTCTCACCAGCCTCCACAGGGAACGGCAGCCAGTTGACCCGCGGCGGGAGCGGGCAGGTGGCATAGGACGTGAAGGCGCAGGGTGGATTGTACGCCCGGTTGAAATCAAGCCAGACACGCCCGGAGGGATCGGGATGGGCCGCGTGCAAAAACCGGCCGGTCGGATAAGTCGACTTTCCGGAGGTCCCATCCCGGAAGAGGATGAAGAAATCCTTCGTTTCCGCATCCTCCAGGACCGCTAGGTGGTACTCCCGCCCTCCCACCAGAAACCGGATCGACCCGGGCGACTTCTCCTCCTTGGTGGCACCGGTCACGTCGGTGATCCGGAGCGGTGGGGCGTTGGTCAAAGGCTCGAACCGTCCCTCGAGTCGCCAGGCATCCGACGGAGGGAAATACTCGAGTCCCTTGAAAGCCGCACGCGCGGGGGATCCGGGATCCCGGGTTCGAATGCCAAGCCGCTCCCCGCGACGGATCAACGTGAGCGCAAGCGGACCGATCTCGAGCCGCGTCGGGGGTCCCGGCTCATCCGCCAGGAGGAGAGTGCGTGTGACAACCCGCCCTCCCACACGCGCCTCAACTTCCGGGGCGGCCTCAAACTCGACGCGATCCCCCGAACGCAGCAACCGGCCCGCGACGGCGGGAGCCCGCCCTTTGGGAAGAGGCACACGACTGCCAGAGGCGCTTCCGACGATGTTGGTCCCCTCCTCCAGCCACGCGAGGCCGACAACGGTGCTCCACCCGTTTGTCCCTCCGATCGACTCACGCCGACTGGCCTTCCACTCCTCCCAGTTCAACGTTGTTGGGGTTCCCGCCTGGGCGGAGAGAAGGAGGGACGCGGCCATCGCGACGGGGAGAACCAGATAATGGCAGGAGGCAACCATGCGATAAATAGTCGGATCGGCCCGCGGGGAAGGCAATCCCGATCGCCCCCCCCGCGACGGCCTATTGGGTGACCGTGGCGAGGCCAACCTTGGCGATCTCGGCCTGCTGGATGGCATCCAGCACGTTGATGATGTTCTGGTAGTCGACGTCCGCCCCGCCCTTCACCACCATGCTCACTTCCGGGTCTTGTGCCTTCATCTGCACCAGCGTTTGCTTCAGAACCGGCAGGGTCATCGCCTGGTCGTTGAGCCGGATCTCGCCGGTCGGCGCCACCACCACGTAGTTGAGCTTCGGCCTCGGCCCGCTTTGTGCGGGGGGCTTCCCGGAGGGAAGGTTCAGCTCCAGGTTGTTCACCAACTGCGGCGTCGTGATGATGAAGATCACCAGCAGCACAAACGCCAGGTCGAGCAGCGGCGTGATGTTCAGCTCGTTCATCGAGCTGTGGTGGGATTGTGAAAACTTTTTCATGCCTCTCCTGAATCTCCCGCCATCATTGCCCCAGGCCAGCGGCCGCCGGATCCACCGTCTCCGACGCCACGTCGAATCGCACCATGAACGTGCTCGGAAAATCCTTCGGCGGCTTCTGGTTGATCGAGGCGGTCTGCCGCACCGCGGCACGCACCGAGTCGTCCCACTTCGCGTTGCCAGACCCGCGCTTCCACTGGGTCGCAAGGACTTTCCCCGTGGCGTCGATCTGCACCTGCACCTCCGCAGAAAACGCCTCGTCCCCGGCCATGTCGGGCCGGGCCCACCGGGACCGGAAGGCGTACTGGATCTGCTCGCTGTAGATCTCCACCACGTTGGTGGTGGTGATCACCTGTTTGGCCCCGTCGCTGAAATCAAACGCCTGCAGGACGGCCGGAGGCGGGGCCACGGCCGGAGCCGCCACGGCCGCCGGGGGAAGCGGGGCGGCCGCTGTCGGCGGGGGGAGATTCGGCTTGGCTGCCGCAACCTTGGGGGTCTCCTTTGGAGTCTCGACCTTCGGTTCGGGTGGCTTTTCCTTCGGCTTCTCGGGCGGCTTCTCCCGCACCATCACGGCCGCAAGAGTCTTCATCTTCTTGCCGAGCATCCCCTCCCGGGCGGCGAAGAAGAAAAGCGCCACGATGATCACGGTGTGGAACACCGCCGAGATCACCAGGTTCACCTTCGATGAGTTGCGCCGCCGCCGCTGCGGCTTCGGCGGCACGGGGGGCGGGAGCGGCGGCGGAGGGATGACAGGAGGCGTTGGAATTGTCGGTGCGCTCATGGGAACGGGCTCCTAGGGTTTGGGGGGACCGGAGGCCGGCTCCGTCGCCAGGTCCACCTTGGCGACGTTGGCCTGCTGCAGGATGTCCATCACCCCGACGATCCTGCTGTACTTCGTCTTGCCATCCCCCCGGACGATGACGCTTAGGTCGAGATCCTCGGTTCGCAGCTGCACCAACTCCGACCGCAATGCTTCAAGGTCGACCTCCT
>DMJJ01000150.1:0-398 GCA_003452185.1 Verrucomicrobiales bacterium
GAGCTCGGCTCGGTCTGGCGCCGGCTCGGCTCCAGGGTCACGGTGCTGGAATACCTGGACCGAATCCTCCCGGGCATGGATGCCGAACTCGCCACGGAGGGTCGCAGGAGCCTTGAGAAGCAGGGGTTGGAGTTTCGTCTCGGGACGCGGGTTACCGCAGCCCGGGCCGAGGGAAAGCAGGCCGTGGTGGAGGCCGAGGGGGTGGAGCCGATCCACTGCGACCGGGTGCTGCTCGCCGTTGGACGGATCCCGAACACCGAGGGGCTCGGGCTCGAGTCGGTCGGACTCAAGACGGACGCCCGAGGGAGAATCCCGGTGAACGAACGGTTTGAGACCTCGGTTCCCGGGATCTTTGCGATCGGCGATGTGATCGCGGGCCCGATGCTGGCCCACAAGGC
>DMJJ01000150.1:670-857 GCA_003452185.1 Verrucomicrobiales bacterium
ATGCTGGCCCACAAGGCCGAGGAGGAAGGGGTTGCCTGCGTGGAAGGGATGGTGACCGGGCACGGGCATGTCGATTACAACACGATCCCGTCAGTGGTGTACACCGATCCGGAGATCGCATCGGTGGGGCGCACGGAGGAGGAGCTGAAGGCCGCCGGCGTGGAGTATCGCAAAGGGGTGTTCCCCT
>DMJJ01000150.1:1138-1471 GCA_003452185.1 Verrucomicrobiales bacterium
TATCGCAAAGGGGTGTTCCCCTTCGCGGCCAACGGCAGGGCGAGGGCGATCGGGCAGACGGAGGGACGCGTGAAGGTTCTTGCGGATGACACCACTGACCGGGTCCTTGGGGTCCACATTCTGGGTCCGCGGGCTGGAGATCTGATCGCGGAGGCGGCTACGGCCATGGCATTTCACGCCAGTGCGGAGGACATCGCCCGGGCCTGCCACGCGCATCCCACCCTGGCTGAGAGTCTCAAGGAGGCCTCCCTCGCCGTGGCCGGCCGTCCGATCCACATCTGAGGCCAGCCGGTAGCGCAATCGGCCCCGACGTGGCGCAGACAGCACTGTCTG
>DMJJ01000150.1:1853-12939 GCA_003452185.1 Verrucomicrobiales bacterium
CGGTTGGGCAACCGGCGATACGGCAGGCTGGGCAGCCTGCGCTACGGGCCGGCTCGGATCAACGCCCTCGCGATCCCACCACCGGTTGGCGCCCACCACAACAAGAAGGGCAAAAGATGCACTTGCCAAGGGCGCGGGCCACGGCATGTTTGACCCCCGTAGACTAACGGCAAGAACGAGCATTTATTTATGGCACACGAACTCCCTCCCCTCCCCTATCCGAAGGAAGCCCTCGAACCGCATATCGACGCGGCCACGATGGAGATCCATCACGGCAAGCATCACAACGCCTACGTCACCAACCTGAACAAGGCGATCGCCGGAAACGCGGCCCTGGAGGCCAAGTCGATCGACGCCCTGATCGCTGATCTTGCCTCGGTGCCGGACGCCATCCGCGGGCCGGTCCGGAACAACGGCGGCGGCCACTGGAACCACTCCTTCTTTTGGAAGCTCATGGGCCCGAACGCGGGGGGCGCCCCCACGGGCGACCTGGCGACGGCGATCAACGCCGCGTTTGGAAGCTTCGACGCCTTCAAGGAAAAGTTCGAAGCCGGAGGGGCGACCCGCTTCGGCAGCGGCTGGGTCTGGTTGGTGGTCAACGGCGGGAAGCTCGAGATCGTCTCCACCCCCAATCAGGACAACCCTCTCATGGGCAAGGGGCTCGCAGGATGCGAAGGGAAGCCGATCCTCGGATGCGACGTCTGGGAGCACGCCTACTACCTCAAGTATCAGAACCGCCGTCCCGACTACCTCAAGGCGTTCTGGAACGTCGTCAACTGGAACGAGGTGGCCCGTCATTACGCGGCCGCCCGGTAACGGCACCCCTCAGCTCACGGTCAATTAACAAGAAACCCCGCGCCGTCACCGGCGCGGGGTTTTTCGTCTAAAGCAGCTGGCTCAAGCCGGCCTATGTAGGGACCCGCTCAGCGCGGCGTGTAGTACTTGGTGGTGTACTCCTGGACCATCCGCCAGGTGTTGTACGCCGGCACGAGGGTGACCATCGCGCGGCGGATCTTCTTGATCCATTCCCGCGGAACCCCGTCGGCATCCCGGTTATAGAAACAGGGGATGACCTGCTGGGTGAGGACCTTGTAGAGGTTCTCGCTGTCGAGGCGATCCTGCTCGTCGACGTTCCCCGGATGGGAGTCATCACCAATGGCGAACCCGTTGGTCCCGTCGTAGCCCTCGCGCCACCAGCCGTCGAGGATGCTCAGGTTGAGGCAGCCATGAACGGAGGTCTTCTGGCCGCTGGTGCCGGAGGCTTCGAGCGGGCGACGGGGGTTGTTCAGCCAGACATCGCATCCGGATACCATCTGACGGGCGACATGCACGTCATAGTTCTCGAGGAAGAAGAGGTACCCCTTCAGCTCGCTGTACTTGCTGAGGTGGATGATGTGCTGGATGAAGCGTTTCCCCTCATCGTCGCGCGGATGCGCTTTGCCGGCGAAGATGAACTGCACGGGGCGCTTCTGGTCGTGGCAGAGCTTCAGGATGTTCTCAAACTGCTGGAAGATCAGCGGTGCCCGCTTGTAGGTGGCGAACCGCCGCGCGAACCCGATCGTCAGGGCATCGGGGTTCATGAGGTGGTCGAACATGATGAACGACCCCTGCGAAAGGTTCTGTCCCTGGAGAAGGAGGCGACGGCGGGAAAACTCAACCAGCTCCCGGCGGAGCTTGTACCGGAGGGCCCAGATCTCCTCATCCGAGATGAAGGAAGGGTCCTCCATGTTTTTCCAGAACTCGGGGGAGTTGATCGCCGACTCCCATTCGCGGCCGCTCTGGCTGTTCCAGAACCGCGTGGTCTCGCTCTCGCCTGCGGCGGCCCAGTCCCGGCTGAGGCGGCGGCGCCAGAACCGGCGCACCGTCCCTTTCATCCAGCCGAGGAGGTGAATCCCGTTCGTGATGTGACCGATCGGCACCTCCTCCACGCTGCGCCCGGGGTAGAGGCACTGCCACATCTCACGGCTCACCTGGCCGTGCAGCTCGCTCACGCCGTTCGCCGCTCGGGAGCAGCGAAGCGCCAGCACGGTCATGCAGAACGGCTCGCTGGATGCCTTGGGGTTGACCCGCCCAAGCCCCATGAGCTCGTCGTGCGAGATCTTGAGCTGGGAGCAGAACTTGTTCGCCGCGTAGTTCACGAGGTCGCTGCTGAACCGGTCATGCCCCGCCTCGACCGGCGTGTGGGTCGTGAAGATGCATTCCTCCTTGGTGCGGGCCATCGCGTCGGCCAGAGACTTGCCCTTGGCCATCTTCTCGCGCATCAGCTCCAGGGTGAGGAAGGCGGCATGGCCCTCGTTCATGTGGAAGACCGACGGGTTGTAGCCCAGGGTCCGCAGGAGGCGCACCCCGCCAACCCCGAGGAGGATCTCCTGCATGATGCGGGTCGTGCTGTCGCCGCCGTAGACCCGCAGGGTGAGGTCGCGGTAATGCTGCTCGTTTTCCGGACGGTTGGAGTCGAGCAGGAAGACCGGGTTGCGCCCCACGTTGACCCGCCAGGCCTGGAAATAGACCTCGTTGAGAGCGATCCGCACCTTGCAGACGAGGGGCTGCCCCCGGGCGTCGAGGACGGGCTCCATCGGCAGGTTCTGCGGGTTGAGAAGCGTGTAGTACTCGGTCTGCCAGTTCTCGTGGTTGACCGCCTGCTGGAAGTACCCCTCGCGATAAAAGAGGCTGATGCCAACAAACGGAAGGCCAAGGTCGCTGGCCGACTTGGCGTGGTCGCCCGCCAGGATCCCAAGACCCCCCGCCGCGATCGGGAGGGTTTCATGAAACCCAAACTCGGCGCTGAAATAGGCCACCGGGTTCTCCTTCAGATGGGGGGCGTTCTTGGCCGCCCAGGTCTCCTTCTCCTCCATGTACTGCTTGTAGGAGGCGAGCACCCGGCGGACCCGATCGGCGAAATCTGGATCCTGGAGACGAACCTTCAGCTCGTACTCCGAGACTTCATGCAGGACCGCCACCCCGTTGTGGAACAGGTTCTGCCACCCCCGCGGGGACATGTCCTGGAACAGCTCCTGGGCTTCCTGGTTCCACGTCCACCAAAGATTGCGGGCCAGCTTGTTCAAACCGGCCACCAGATCGTTTACTTCCGTCTTCGAAAGAGGCTTTGTCGTCATAAAGAGTTACGCAGGCAACGCTTGTAGATCATTTTCCATGCCCACTGAAGGGCGAGCCCTGTACCACAGGCCCAACCCCATCAAAAAGGCCGACTCGGCGGAAGGTTTTTGTAGGAACTTCCGCAGCAAACCCCACCGGATCGGCAAAAAATACCGATCAAACCTGTTCTCTCAGGCAATAAGTAGCCACTTTCTGGTTCCCAGATTTCCCCACCCCGGGTAGGAAGGGAGCTGCCATGAGCAATCGCGATTCCGCGTCCCAACGCACGGCTGGAACCTCTGTTGGCGGCAGGTCCCGAGCAACCGCCCACCGGGTGTGGCCCACCCTGCTGCTGGGGCTCTGCCTCGGATGCAGCAAGTCTCTCGCCGCGGATGCCGGACCGGACATCAGTTTCCGCAACGAGGTGCAGCATGGGATCGATGAGGGGTTGCGATACCTCGCCTCGCAGCAGACCACCAACGGATGGTGGTCGACGCAGGATCACCCGGCGGTGACGGCGCTCGCCCTGACGGCCTTCTCGGGTGAGCCAACGGGCCGTTACAAGACCCCTTCCGCGTCGCTCGAGAAGGGCTACGCCTACCTGGTGGGGTCCGCGAAGCCGGATGGAGGGATCTACCAGCGGGAGCTCGCGAGCTACAACACCAGCCTCGCGATGCTGGCGCTGCTCACCGGGCCCGACGGGAGGTATGATGGAACGTTGCGAAAGGCTCGGGCCTACCTTGTCGGCCTTCAGGAGGACCGCGGGGAACGGGGTCGGCTCGACACGCCGTTCGATGGGGGGATCGGCTATGGCGGCATTCAGAAGGACCCCGACGTCAACAACACCTACACCGCCCTGCAGGCACTCCATTACAGTCGTCACCTGATGGCCGACCAGGGATCGCGCGGCGCGAAGGACCTCGACTGGAAGGCGGCAATCCACTTTCTGGAGAGCTGCCAGAACGTTCCGGGGAAGAACCCCCAGTCGTGGGTTTCCACGGAGGCACGGGATCGAGGCGGGTTTATTTACCACCCCGGCCGGAGCATGGCCGGCGGGGAGACAAACGCCGCGACCGGCAAGGTAGCGCTTCGTTCCTACGGGAGCATCAGCTACGCGGGGCTTCTCAGCTACATCTACGCCGACCTGAAACCCGGTGATCCCCGCGTCGCTGCGGTGATGGACTGGCTTCGCTCCAACTACACCCTCGAGGAGAACCCCGGGATGGGGCAGCAGGGGCTTTATTACTACCTTCATCTCATGACCAAGGGGCTGACGGCGGCCGGGGTCAACGAGCTTGAGCTCAAGGATGGACGCCGGGTTGTCTGGCGCCGCGAAGTGGCGATGAAGCTCCTCGCGCTCCAGAAGCGGGACGGCTCCTGGGTGAACGAAAGCCCCCGGTGGTGGGAAAAGGACCCAGCCCTCACCACCTCCTACTCCGTGATTGCGCTCGAAACCCTCTGGCGGGGGCTGTAAGGGAACCCACCTCCCCCCCCGCGCTGTCGTCACAAGCGGGGGACCGGTTCCCAATGACGTGCTTTCTCAGCCCGGGTCACTGCGTCACAGCGCTTCGAGAGCCGGGGCGGAGGGCGTCGACCCCGTGGAGACTCTGGATCAGTCGGCGTGCCCCCACACGGGAGCGGTGCCTAGCTGGGAAGGGGGACTCTGGCAACGAAAGCTGTCGTGTTCCTCACGGGCCCGTAGTTCCCATGCTTCTACCTCACCCACTTTCACCCTCCCCCCGCAGGGGGAGGGTGGGGACAATTTCTGATTGGCAACGGTCGGCCGGGTGACAGACTGGCCTCGCAACAGAGATCAACCTTCACTTCCTGACGACACCATGATCACCCGCCGAACCGCACTCAAGCAATCGATCGCCGCCGGAGCCTGCGTCACCCTCGCCGGGGGAGTGACCTCCTTCCTCGGCGCCCAGCCTGCCCCCGCAGCCCCGGCTGGGCCGTTCACCCTGCCGAAGCTTCCCTACGCCACCGACGCGCTCGAGCCGCATATCGACGGCCGGACGATGGAGATCCACCATGGAAAACATCACGCCACGTACGTGGCCAACCTCAACAAGGCCGTGGCAGGAAAACCGGAGCTGGCCGGCAAATCGGTCGACGACCTGCTGAGGGACCTTGCCGCGCTCCCGGCGGAGGTGCGAACCGCCGTTCGCAACCAGGGCGGAGGCCACTACAACCACTCGCTCTTCTGGCAGATGATGAAGAAGGGGGGAGGCGGGGAACCGGGCGGCAAGCTGCAGGAGGAAATAGCCCGGAGCTTCGGGTCGTTTGCCAAGTTCAAGGAGGACTTCTCCAAGGCCGCGTTGGGACAGTTCGGCAGCGGATGGGCCTGGCTCCTTTGGAACGGCACGAAGCTCGAGGTGAAGGGATTGCCAAACCAGGATGCCCCGATCGCCCCCGGCACCACGGCCCTCCTCGGCATCGATGTCTGGGAGCATGCCTATTACCTGAAGTACCAGAACCGCCGCGCCGACTACATCTCCGCCTTCTTTAACGTGGTGGCGTGGGACTTCGTCGAAGACCGGTTTGCCCGCAAGGCCTGACCGGCCGGCGGGGCCCGGGCGGATCACTTCCGTTCGACACGGATCTTCTTGGGATCAGCTGAGCCGAGCTCCAGGAGCGGGGCGTTGTCCTGGTAGAGCCGTCGGTAGGCGGCGACGAAATTGGTCGAGCCCGGGATCCCGTGGCTTTGTCGCAGCGACTCCAGCTCCTGGAGGGAGAGGACATCCAGCGCCACGGGATCGTGGCTGAAACGGAGCTCGTTCATCGGCTGCGCATAGTGGAGCAAGGTCTGACTCTCCCCCTCGTACTGGGCGAGCAAGGCATCGACGACGTGGAGCACGACCTTGTCGAGGATCGGCTCCTGGACGTAGATCTCCGGAACCGCTTCGGCGAGCCGTTCCCCTGTGGCCTCAAACCGCTGGGTGTTGTCGACACTCCCCATCGCCAGGCTGTAGAGGCAACCCGCGGTCCCGGCCCGGTAGTGGTTGATCAGCGGGGCGACGTTGATGATCTTCGTCACCTCATGGGTCAGCAACCGGGTGTAGAAGGAGCGTCGACCGATGTCGTCGCCGGTCTTGTTAAACTCCCGGTCGGTCCACATCAGGTGCCCGAGGACCGAGTTGGTGTAGGCCACCATCTCGTCATAGCCCGCCTGCTGGCCGCTCAGGACCCGAATCCCGAGTTCCTTGGCGAGCTGGACGAACCCCGCGGTCTGGAGGTTGGCCTGGAGCTTGTCCCAGACCACGATCTGCTTGGGGGGCACCCCGGCGGCGATCAACCCCTCGGCGATCGCAGCGGCCACCTCGGGACGGGTCCCGGCGAGCCCCGGAGCGGAGTGAACCTTGATTCCGACGACATCCTGGGTCGTGACGAGGGCCCGCCAGGCCTCGCTGGGGGACCCTTTGCCCGTCACCCCCATGATGCCCCGCGAAACCATCTCCCGGACCCGTTCGATCCGCGCGCGGAAGGCCTCGGTGGCCTCCTGATCCCTCACGACCAGAACGAGGGACGAGGCGGGGGCGGCCTCCGGGCTGGAGGTGGAGACGGGCGCCGGGGCACCGGCACGAGCACCCCCCGGCAACAGCAACAGGCTGAAACCGGCGGCGAGCAGGATCCGACGAAGCGTGTACATTACTAAATCGAGGGCGGGTAGCTTGACACCCCGCAGGAGTGAGTGTTACCACGCTGAAGAATGGCGACCAACAAAAAACCCGGGCCCGTTGTACCGGCCCGCTCGGCATCCCCTAACCCCGGGGGGGCCGTCGCCATCCTTTCGCTGACGGGACTTCTCATGCTCCTCCTCACGGGATGCGAGCCCAAGGGGCCGAAAGCCCTCCTGGAGGGGGAGAAGCTCGTGGCTCAGGAGCGTTACAACGAGGCGATCCGGACCCTCCAGATCGCAACCGAGAACCTTCCCCGAGAGGCTCGCGCCTGGAACCTGCTGGGCTTGGCATATCATGGGGGTGGGATGGAGACCGAGGCAGCGCAGGCCTACGGCAAGGCCCTGGCCTTGGACCACAAACTCTCCGCGGCGCGCTTCAACCTGGGATCCCTCATGCTGGAGGAGAACCAGCCCCAGCAGGCGGTGAGCGAACTGACGGCCTTTACCCTCCTGCAGCCGCGGGCAGTGGACGGATGGCTGAAGCTGGCCTCGGCCCACTACCGGTTGAACCACCTGGAGGCCGCGGAGGCAGCTTACCGCACCGCCCTGTCGCTGGTGCCACGCCATCCCGAGGCCCTCAACGGGCTGGGATGCATCCAGGTCGGTCGACGACGCTACGTCGATGCGGTCCAATACTTCCAGGCGGCGCTCATCGAGTCCCCGGGGTATCCCCAGCCGCTGCTGAACCAGGCGATCGTCACGCACCGATACCTCAACCAGAAATCGACCGCCCTCCAGAAGTATCGCCAGTATCTCGCCCTGCAGCCCCGCCCGGAGAACTGGGACATCGCCTATCAGGCCGCCCAAGGCCTGTCGGATGAGATCACCGGGGCGACCCGCTCTCCGCTCCTGGCCGGGATCACGAACATCGTGACCCGCACCCCCCCGCCTTCTGCAGCAGCGATCCCCCTGACTCCGCGAGCTCCGGCCGTTGCGGCCGCGGCCACCAACGGGACGACCCCTCCGGCTCCGACGAACGCCTCGACACGCCCTCCCGTCCTCTCCACCGCACGGGACCCGCGGACTCCCCCCGCGACGTCGTCGCCGGGTCCGACGGTGCCGGCCCCGGCACCCGCCCCGCTGCCCGTTCCGCCGCCGGTCACGGCCACGCCTCCTCCCCCCGCCGCGACGAGGGAGCCGGAGCCCCCGCCGCCGGCGCTCACCGTGGCGGAGGTCGACACCACGCTCAAGATCAGCCCGCCGCAGGAGATCACCCCGCCGCCGCTCCCCCCCAAGGCGGTGGCCCCTCCCTCGGCCGAGCCGATCCCGCGGGCCACTTCCCCCACGATCGTTTCCTCGCAGGGGAATGGGGAGAAAGGAGTCGATCGGCCGGGGTTTTTCCAGCGATTGAACCCGTTTCGGTCCAAGCCGCGCAACGACCCTCCTCCTCCCCCCCCGGCCATGGTCTCAGCGCCGGCTGCTCCCCGAGCTTCGATCCCTCCTGCCCCGGAGCCGGTTCTTCAGACCGGCGATTTCAAGCGATACAGCTACCGGCAGTATGAACGTCCTCCGAGTGGTGACCGGGTGAAGGCGGCCGAGCTGGTGAACAAGGGGATCCTGGCCCACCGGGAACGGCGGCCTGACGAGGAAATTGCCTGCTACCGCAGCGCGACGCTGACCGACCCGGCCTGCTACGATGCCTTTTTCAACCTCGGCCTCGCCTACGCCGAGCAAGGGGACTGGCAAGCCTCACTGGAATCGTACGAGCGGGCCCTCTCGATTGATCCAGACTCGAGCCGGAGCCGATACAACTTCGCCCAGGCCCTTCGCCAGGCAGACTACCCCGTTGAAGCAGCGCGCGAATTGGAGACCATTCTCAAGGGACACCCGAACGACACCTTGACGATGCTCGCGCTGGGAAATCTGTACGCGCAAAAATTCAAGCAGACCCGCACCGCCCGGCAGTACTACCTCCGGCTGCTCGAGATCGATCCGGAGAATCCAAAAGCCTCGGAGATCCGGTTCTGGCTCGCCGCCAACCCCTAGCAACCCGTCACGCCCCAAGCTGTCGCTTGAGCAGCCGCTCCCGGGTATCCTGGAGGCGTTGAATCACGATCTGGGCCACCTGCTTCATCATCGGGTAGCCAAAGCTCGGATCGGTCTCCCCCAGCTCCCGGATCCGGGTGCCGTAGAGGAAAATCGCCCGCACCGGCCCGACGGTCTGAGCCGAGAAACGCCAATAGTGGGGTGGAAAAAGCCACGACCACCCGAGCACCTGGCCGGGCCCCAGGGTCTGGAGCGTTACCATTCTCCCCTCCGCCCCTTCGGCCTGCAGGTGGATTTCGCCGGACTCGATCAGGTAGAGTCGGTTGGCCAGGTCCCCTGTGTTGAAGATGGTTTGCCCCGCCTCAAACTCCACCGGCATGGCACAATCGGCCAGGATTGGCAGGAACCGCTCCGGAAACCCGGCGAAGAACGGGTGGGTCCGGATCCGTTGAAGAACATCCTCCGGTTTCCCCTTCGTGTAGATGCCCGTTGAACCTTCGCTCATGGGAAAACCATCGCCCTGATCCCCCCGCACCACCAATCATTTTTTGTCCGAGACACGCCCCTTTGAGTTCAGGGACTTGTGTCAACGTTGCCCGGGGGGGGATGGGGAAGCCGCCCCCCGGGAGAGCTGGCGGTCCGATGGATCCGGGGGGGAAAGGGCCTGCAAACCAGTTGCTTCCCAGACGGATTGCCTCTTAGATGCTGGGGTGTGAGGACGGGAGCTTCCCGGACATCGCCCCCTGAGACCAGATTCTCGACCATGAGTGCAACTGACACCGAGTCCCCGCTGCTGCAACCCGCACCGCGGCCCCGCCTGCCGGAGTGGCTGCGGATCCGGCTTCCCACCACCGGGACGTTCGCCCAGACCCGCGGGCTCCTCCAGGACCTGAAGCTGCACACGGTCTGCGAGAGCGCCAAATGCCCCAACCATTGGGAATGCTGGAGCAAGGGGACGGCCACCTTCATGATCGCGGGCGACCGCTGCACCCGGGCCTGCGGGTTCTGCGCCGTCTCAACGGCAAAGCCGCTCCCCTTGGAGGCCGATGAGCCGGGCCGGGTCGCCGAGGCAACCCGCAGGATGAAGCTCTCCCACGTGGTGATCACCGCGGTGGCACGCGACGACCTGGCGGATGGCGGCGCAGAGCACTTTCGGCGGACCATCGAGGCCGTGCGGAGTCTGAATCCGGGAATTGTCATCGAGGTGCTCGTCCCCGACTTCCTCGATAAGGTGGAGGCGATCGATGCCGTCCTGGATGCCCGTCCCCACATCTACAACCATAACCTCGAGACGGTGCGTCGCCTGACCCCCTCCGTGCGACACCGGGCGATGTATGACCGCTCGCTGGCCGTGCTGAAGCGGGCCAAGCAACGGGCCTCATTCCCCCTTCACACCAAGTCAGGCATCATGCTCGGCCTTGGGGAGCGGGAGGAGGAGTTGCTGGAGGCGATGCGTGACCTGCGCTCGGCAGACTGCGATATCCTCACTCTCGGGCAGTACCTCCAACCAACGCTGAAGCACCTCCCGGTCGTGGAGTTCGTCTCCCCGGAGCGGTTTGCCCGGTATGGGGAGATTGCGCGCGAGATGGGATTTGAGCACGTGGCCAGCGGTCCCATGGTGCGCAGCAGCTACCATGCGGAGGAGTTTCGTCCCTCGACGGCAGCCCCCCGTTGAGCAGGAAGCCGCTCGGGGAGCGGGTACGGTCCCCCGGCTAATTGCGCCCAGGGACTGGAGGAAGCTCGATTTGCGGCGGCGGCGGGAAGGTTGGGTTCCGGAACGGCCGGGTTGGCCGTGTGGGGGTGCTGCCTGCCGCACCTCCCCCTGAAGCCCCCGAACCGGCCAGACCGGGGTTATACGAGGATCCGCCCCCCACGCTGGAACTGCTCCCTCCGCCAGAACTTCCATCCGACCCCGCGGTGATCACCCCCCCGCGACTGCCGAAGCGGGGAGCGGCATCGACCGCCCCGCCAATGATCACAGACGAGCCACCGCCGGGGGCCGAAGGAGCCGATGCACTGCCGCCACCTCCTGGAGGAGGCGTCGTGCCTGGCGGAGTAAAGTGCACGTTGGGATTCCCCATCCCTGGGATCCGCGGGGCCCCGCCCGGTGCACCACCACCCCCGGCCCCCGGCGCGCTGGCACTCCCCTCCATCTTCGGGAAGGTAACATTGGTCACCTGTCCATTGTTGTTCACCCGAACAATGTTGTTCGCGATGTCGATGGCCACCACCTCCACCCCATCCACCCGTTCATTCTCGGTCATGCTGACCGGCTTCGGTGCGTTCTTGGCATTCCCCTGCTCGGTGAAAACGAACATCGCC
>DMJJ01000056.1:0-3037 GCA_003452185.1 Verrucomicrobiales bacterium
GACGTCGGGAGACTCGTGGCTCTTCGTGTAAAGATCGTACGGGTTGAAGGCGTTCACCCACTTCAGGTTCTCCCGGTCCTGAGCGTTCAGGAGCTGCCCATACTGCGCCTCGCGATGCCACGGGTAGAAGGAGTGGTAGCGGAGCATGTAAAGCCCCTCGATCGGAAGGTAGTCCTTGCAGACGTGATAAATGTATTCGTCGTGGCCCCAGGAGAGCATCACGTTGTCGAGCCCGCATCCCTCCTCGTACACCCCGGTCGGGGTCTGGTAGCGCGGGTTCTGGCTGTCGGGGTTCGCCTCGAAGAATCGGGGAAAGACGATCTTGTCGGAGTAGGCGCATCCCGTCGGGAAGGTGTCCCCCACCACCGCCCACTGCGGCTCCCCCCAGAGGCAAAGAATCTTGCCAAGGTCATGAACCAGGCCGGTCAGGACGAACCAGCGCGGATGGCCGTCGCGGCGGATCTGCTCCGCCGTCTGAAGGAGGTGCTGGAGCTGGGAAAGATCTGTGTCGGGATCGCTGTCATCGACCAGCTGGTTGAGATACTCCATCGCCTCCCAGATCCCCATGGTGCGGCGATTCAGCCCCAGGAATTCCTTCCGCTTCGCTTTTACGAACTCATGGGTCTGGTTCAGGTGGTTCAGGCGGTAGAACTCCCGAACCGTCGGACGGGCGTCGGCCTCGTAGTTGCGGAACTCCTCCTTCTTCTTGTTCGGATCCGTCGCCTGGAAAGGAGTCTTCGACTTGGCGTGCTCCGACTCCGGATACCGCTCCTTCATGAAGTCTTCCCACTCTTCAAGGCTCTGCAGGGGAGTCGGATTGGTGGAGGAGGGATTGGTGTCCATAATGCAATGAGTCGAACTTGACAATAGATCGGTCAAAAGAGGGTGAGTGGCAAGGGGAAAAGGGAGGGGAGAGAGGGTCACTCCCGGCGCCAGCGCCGTGCCTTGAGCTCGAACCGGGGGAGTCGCCCGGGGGGGACGACTTCTACTTCAATCCGGAGGGCGAAGAAGTCCTGGAACTCCTTCTGGAGGCGTGCCTTGAGTGCGAGGGGGTCGGGGCATTCGCGGAGGGGCTCCACCTGGACCGAGAGCTCCGTCATGGACCCCTCCCGATGGAGTCGCACCTGGTACTCGGCGATTCCCCCGACCCGGTGGATCGCCTCCTCGACGGCGTTGGGATAGACGTTCACCCCGCGCACGACGACCATGTCGTCCGTGCGCCCCAGGATGCCGCCCCGGAGCTGGAGGTCGAACGACCCGCAATCGCAGAGTCCCGGAGGGCCTGGTTCGACCAGGTCCTGTGTCCGGTAACGGATCAGGGGAGATCCGGCTCGGCCCAGGGTTGTGAGCACCAGTTCCCCGACACCGCCGGGCGGGGTGGGGTCCGTGGTTCCGGGGTCGATCACCTCGGCGATGTACGACCCCTCGATCACATGGAGGCGGCCGGGATGGCTCGGGCACTCGTAGGAGACGGGCCCCACCTCCGTCATTCCATGGTGATCGAAGAGTCGTGCGTGAGGCCAGAGCTCCTCGATCCGCTTTCGCGTGGCGGGGATGCTTCCCCCAGGCTCCCCTGCAACGATGATTCGGCGAACCGCGCTCTCCCCGAGCGGAATCCCTTCCTTGATCGCCGTCTCTCCGAGGTGCAGGGCGTATGTGGGGGTGCAGCAGAGCAGGGTGGCCTGCTGGTCCATCAGGATGCGAAGGCGCGCCGCGGAACTCAGGCCTCCCCCGGGAATCGAGAGGCATCCGAGGCGGGTGGCGGCCTCGAACGCCGTCCAGAACCCGAGGAAGGGGCCGAAGGAGAAGGCAAAGAAGGCCCGGTCGGCTCCGGTCACCCCGGCAGCCTCGAACACCCGTTCCCAGTTCCCCAGCATCCAGTCCCAACTTTCCGGGGTGTCGAGCCATCGGATCGGGGCCCCCACGCTCCCGCTCGTCTGGTGGCAGCGGGTGTAGCGGTGCAGGGGGTAGGTGAGGTTGGTCCCGTAGGGAGGGAAGTCGCGGTGATCCCGGGAGATCTCCTCTTTCTGGGTGAACGGAACCAGCTCCCGAAAGGCCAGGAGACTGGCTGAGGCGAGCTCGGGGCTCACGCCCGCGAGCTTCGCGCGGTAGAACGGGTTGGCGGCGGCCGCAGCCGCCAAGAGCCCCCTTAGCTCTGTGAGTTGGTGGCGATCCAGGGTCGGGCGATCGACGAATCGGTTCACGCCTTGGGCTTCGCAGGGGCGGAGGCCGCGGGGGAAGGCTTCGGCGCCGGTTTGTCGGGGCGGAAGTAGGTCACCAGATAGCCGCCGGCCGCCGCCAGGAAAATCCCCAGCAGGAACTGCGGCTTGATTGCAGCCCAGCCATCCTTGGGCGGATGGTTGTACAGGGAGTAAAGGACGTTCACGATCGGGGCCCCGGCAAACACAATCGACATCACCACATACGGCTTCCCACCCGCACCAAAAGCCAGCAGGACACCAAATGCGCCGATCGCTCCAACCACCCCCGCCACGAGCGACCAGGTCATCCCAACGGTCGTGTACCCCGTGAACGCCTTCCCCTTCAACATCAGGAGGAAGAGGGGGGCCAGCACCGCCACCAGGAAGTAAGCCAGACCGACGAAGAGAAACGACTTGTACCGCGCCTCGTCAGGATCCACCACCCCGCCGCCGGGGGGAAGCATCTGGCTCTGCCCGGTGTGCAGCATCACCCCGTACACACCCCATGTCGCCACGGTCAACAACGCGAAAACAATCCAGTTCATGTGTTCTTTCTCTCAGGTTCAGTCCGCTCACTGGCGGCCGGGAACAGAGTAGCGCCCCTCCGGGAGTTTGAAAACTACGAATACGTACTAATTCGGGAGGCGGGTCCCTTTACATCGTCGGGGGTCCCGGTATCGTTTCTGGATGATTCGAACGTGGCAGCGTGTTGTTGCGGCCCTTGGCTGCCTGGGGCTGATGATCCTGGTGTCGGGATGCACGACCAGCACCGTGGAGAGCCGGAAACAGGAGCGGTATGGTGCCTACAGCTCCCTGGCTCCGGAGCAGCGGACCCT
>DMJJ01000056.1:3344-3847 GCA_003452185.1 Verrucomicrobiales bacterium
GTGGATGGGGGGAAGATCAAGGTGGGGATGACGGAGGATGCGGTGTACATCGCCCTTGGCAAGCCGGTGGAGGTGCTCCAGCAGGAGACCCAGGCCGGGGCTTCAACTGTCTGGCTTTATGGGGGGACGCGGCTTCGGGAGCATCGCTATTGGGCCTACCGGAGCTGGGGCCATCGATCCCGTTATTACTCGGAGCCGTACATGGCGTTTGATTACTCCTCGGAGCCCTACGTCCGTCTCGAGGTGGTGTTCGAGAAGGGGTTGGTTCGAGAGTGGCGGACCCTGCCGGTTCCACGCTGATCCGCCCGGGATCAGTGGATGGGAAGGAGGGCCCCGTCCTTCCGGGCGGACTCCAGGCAGCGCTCCATGACCCGCTGGGTGTTGAGGGCCATCTCAGGCCATTCCCGATTCAGGGTGCCGGAGAGGACCTGGGTGGCGAAGTTTCGGAAGAGGTTTGTCTCCTGCGAATGGGAGTGGCTGTTGCTGTGCTCCGGGACGGCGTG
>DMJJ01000035.1 GCA_003452185.1 Verrucomicrobiales bacterium
TTCGGGAGAAGCCGGTAGCCGATGAGCGGATACTCCTTCACGAGCAGCCGGGCTTTTGAGGCATCCCCCCCCGGCCACAGCGAGACCGTCGCCGGCGTTGCCACGTTCAGCTGAGTCGAGAGGAGCCGGGCCACCACGAGCGATCGCCCCCCGTCGGCGAACCCCTGGAGCGTGCCGGCATCCGCCGGGCCCACCTGGGCAAACTCTCCGAGGGTTCGGGGGGTCGCCCCTGATCGTTCCGCCCGCCAGAGGCCGAAGTTGCGGTCGCTGTAGTAAAGGAAGCGGCCGTCGGGCGAGAAGCTCACCAGAGGCCAGAAGCCTGGCTTGGCCAGGGCCCGGGCTACCGCCGGCCGGCGTGCAGCGACGTCCCAGACCTCGATCCACCCGCTTCGGTGAACCACCGCCAATTGGGTTCCATCTGGGCTGAGATCCACCATGGTGGGGGCCTGCGACGAGACCGCCGAGGGAGCCCACTCGGTGAGGATCGGCGAAGGGGTGATCTCCAGGAGGGCCGCCGACCCGAGCGCAGGGGAGTAGGCCAGACGCCCCCCGCCCCCCCAGCGGAGGAGCCGGGGCTGGGCCGGGATCTCGATCACGGGGCCGGCAGGCGCCCAGTCCCAAAGGCTGAGTCGACTCCCCCACCCCGCGACGGCGAGCAGCTTGCCATCGGGGGAAAACTCGACCAGCCGCATCGACATGGCATGAAAGTCACGGAACGCGAGCATCCGGCCCCGCACGGGGTCGAACACCGCGCACCCGCCGGTTCTCCCCCCGAGCGCGGCCCCCAGCACCGAGCCGTCGCGGCTCCAGGTGAGGCGGAGGATCTCGTTCAACGCGGGGATCGCCACCTGGCGCGCCGGAGTCGGCTCAAGGGACCAGATCTCGGCGACGCCGTCCGAGAACCCGCACGCCACCCGTTTCCCGTCGGGCGAAATCGCAGCCTCGAGCAGCCGGTGATCACCAAACGTCAGCGAGCGGGGAGCAATCGAAGGCACATCCCCCAGCTCCCGGACCTCGAGAGCGTTCCGTCCCAACAAGAGCACCTGCGAGTCCCGGCTCCCGGCAACCGCGCGCCGACGATCGGGCCCGGTCGCCGGGGTCTGGAGCAGGAGCTGGGCGATCGGGGGATCGATCCGGTAGATGGAGGACTCCCCCTGCTGCCACTGGATGAGGAGATGCCCCCCCTCCTTCGTGAAGTGGATCTCCATCGCGGGGTTCACCTTCTCCCCCGGGATCATGACCCGCGTGGCGCCGGAAGCGACCTCCCGCAGCGCCACCCCCCCCTCGGGGAGAGCCTGGGCGTGCAGGGAGAAATCGGGGGAGAGGTCCTCCAGGGTTTCCAGGTGGGAATAGGAAGAGGACCAGCGTCGCGTCTCCCGGGGATGGGGCCGCGCCAGGAGGGCCGCCAGTTCCCGGCGGACGGCCGGGGCGTGATCCTCGGTGACCCTGGGAGCCAGCTCCCTGAGCTGCTGGAGCCCCTGCTCCTGGTCCGACAGGAGCGGGCTTGCCGCCAGGAGGGTGGCGGTGCTGAGCCGCGAATCAACCAGCGCGGCCTGCGTGTCACCCAGCGCCCGGGAGAGGGAGCGCCTCACCCGGACTTCGCGGACCGCCAGCCAGCCCGCCATGAGACAGACCACCAGGAGCAGGGAAGCGACGGCGGGATTCCGCCGGACCCACGCCCCCAGGCGTTCAGCCGGGGTGCGCGGGCGGGCCTGGATCGGCCGGTCCTGCAGCCAGCTCCTCAGATCCTGCGCCAGGGCGGCCGCACTCGGGTAACGGTCCCGCGGGAGCTTCGAAAGCCCCTTGAGGCAGATGACCTCCAGATCCCGGGGAGGGACGGGGGAGCCAGCCTCGCGGCATCGGACGGATGGGGGGGGCGGCTCCTCCTCGACGATCCTGCGCAGGAGGGCAGGAATCCCGTCAGCCTCGAACGGTGGAGCCCCGGCGAGGAGCTCGTAGAGAATCACGCACAGCGCGTAGACATCACTCGCGGTCGTCGCCGCGCGCGCATCCCTCTGCGCAACCTCCGGGGCCATGTAATGGGGGGTCCCGAGGAGCGCGATGGTTTGGGTCAGGTCGCGATCCTGCGCAGCAAGCTTCGCCAGGCCAAAATCCGCAACATACGGCCGCCCCTCCGCATCAAATAGGATGTTGCCCGGCTTCAGGTCCCGGTGAAGGACCCCCCGCTCATGCGCGAACTGGACCGCATCCGCGATGAGGGCCACCAGCTCGGCGACGCGACGCCAGCTCCCCGCGTAGCCGGATCGGCGCCCCCCAAGGGTCCCTCCGTCCGCGAGCTTCATGCTGAACCAGGGCTGCCCCTCATGCACCCCGGTGGCGTACACGGGGAGAATCGCCGGATGGGTCAGGGTCGCCATGGCCCGGGCCTCCTGAAAAAACCGCTCCTGCAGCTCGGGGGAGTCGGTCGCCCCGGGACGCAGCATCTTGATCGCCACCTCCCGATCCGGGTTCAACTGCCGCGCCCGATAAACGACCCCCATCCCCCCTCGGGCAATCTCGGAGCCCAGGACATGCCCCTGGACATGCATCCACCCCTCGACATCGCCCGCCACGGGAGTCTCCTCGGCGGGATCTCCGGGGTCGAGGGCGGCCTCGAGCGCCCGCGCGATCGCGCAACGAGGGCAAACGCCCGGCATCTTGAAATGCTCCGCCAGGGTGCCGCAGCGTGCGCAGGAGGTGGCCATGGTGCGGGGGCTCGCGGGAGGGTCAGCCAAATCCGGGCTGGGCAAGGATCCGATGGAGGTAGCGCATCTCCTCGTCGATCTCGTGCGGTGCCCCAACGGTGCGCCCCACCTCGTGGCGAAGCAGCAGCCGGAACCGCCGTCGCATCCGGTGGACGTCGGTCTTCAGCCCCGCGATCGTGATTCCGAGACGGCTCGCCAACTCTTCATAGGAGGGGGGCTCGGAGCCGATCTCCAGAAACGGGGCCAGATCGCGAAACACCCCGCCCCGCCCCGACTCGGCAAACTCCCGCTCCACACCCCGCAGGGCGTTCCCCACAATCTGCGAAGCCCAGTGGCGGTCGAACACCATGTCCGCCCCGTCGGGCAGGGCGGTGTCGCCGCCAACAAGGTCGACCGGGAGCTCCTTGTCGATCGGCACATGGGTCGCGTCGCCTCCCCGGCGAACCGCCCCGCGGCGGCGGGCAAAGTCGGCCAGGTGATGCCTGAGGGCGGACATCAAGAAGCTGCGGAACCGTCCGAGGGCCGGATCCACCCGGCGAAGCGTGTCGGAACGCAGGATCCGGAGGAAAAACTCCTGCGTCAGTTCATCGGCGTCGTGCGGGGCATGCCCGCACCAGAGGATGAAGTCCCGCACCGGCTGGCGATACTGGGTGCAGAACACCTCGAGCGCCTGGATTGCCGCGGTCTGCCCTGCGGCGCTGTCCAGGATCAAACGGCTCCAATGGGTGCTTGGAAACTGCATCGGCGCCGGGAGGCTAGCAGAACCGGGAAAGGATTCCACTCCCGGTTGAGGACGGGAAGACAACCCATGCCCATGGGTCGGGCCTTGCCCTCGCCCTCCTGTTCCAGTATGACCTCGGACAACACTCAATTCCCTGGCATGCATCCATTTGATTTGATCGGGACCGGCGTCCGCTCGAAGGCCGGTTCGCCCCCCTTCCAACAACGCCCCTCCGGCCTGCGGTTCGCCGTCTACCAACTGCTGCTGCTGCTGCTGGCGATCGCGGAGGCGACGGCGACCTCGCCACCCGCCCCGTTCGAGCTCCGGGAGGGGGATCGCGTTCTGTTCCTGGGAGACACCCTCATCGAACGCGAGGGAACCACGGGGTACCTGGAGTCAGCGCTGACCGCGGCGTTCCCCGACCGGAACATCACATTTCGCAACCTGGGATGGAGCGCCGACCTTCCCACGGGACGCTCGCGCGCGAGTTTCGACTGGAGCCGCGGGGAGGAGAACTGGTTCACAAATCTGCTGGGCCAGGTGGCGGCGGTCCGCCCAAGCGTGGTCGTGCTCGGCTACGGGATGGCCTCCTCGTTCGACGGGCCGGATGGGGTTGCGACGTTCACCCGCAGTTTCGAGCGGCTCATCGAGGGAATCTCGAAGGGCGCCTCACCCAATCCCGTCCGCTATGTGATCCTCGGGCCGATCCGGCACGAGGACCTGGGGGCCCCGCTGCCCGATCCGACGGCGCACAACGCCAGCCTAGCCCTCTACAACTCGGCCCTCAGGGAGATCGCTGCGCGTCATGCGTACCCCTTTGTCGACCTCTTCACCGAGCTACCCCGCGCCCCCCGCCCCAAGGGAGCCGGCGCGCGGCTCACGGAGAACGGCATCCACCTCTCGGCCGACGGCTACCGCCGGATGGCCCTCACGACCCTTCGTTCCCTGGGGCTCAAGGAGACACCAGGCTCGGAGGAGCTTCGCCAGGCCGTGCTGGCCAAGAATGAGCTCTTCTTCAACCAGTGGCGCCCGGAAAACAGCACCTACCTGTTCCTGTTCCGCAAGCACGAGCAGGGGCAGAACGCCCGCGAGATTCCCCAGTTCGACCCCCTGATCCAGGAGCAGGAGAAGCGGATCGCGTCGCTCCGGGGCCGGGCCTCCCCGGATGCCGCCGGTGCGGCCAAGGGATCGAAGGCCCTCCCAACCGCCGCGCCTCGCACCCCGAAGATCGACCCCACCCCGCAGGCCCACCCCTCGTTCGATCTCGCCCCGGGGCTGGAGATCAACCTCTATGCCGAGAATCCCCACCTCTACAAACCGATCCACATGAACTTCGACGCCCGGGGGCGCCTCTGGGTCGCGAGCTCCTCGGTCTACCCGCAGATCAAACCGGGCCAGACCGCCGATGATGCGATCATCGTGCTGGAGGACAAGAACGGGGACGGCGTGGCGGAGAGCTCCACGATTTTCGCCGACGGGCTCCTGATCCCCACGGGCGTCGAGCCCGGGGATGGGGGGGTGTATGTCGGCCAGAGCACCGAGCTCCTGCACTTCAAGGACACCGATGGCGATGGCCGGGCGGATGTGCGCCGGACGATCCTCTCCGGGTTCGGGACCGAGGACACCCACCACATCCTGCACACCCTGCACTGGGGCATGGACGGGCAGCTGTACATGAACCAGTCGATCTATATTCACACGCACACCGAGACCCCCAACGGCGTGGTGAATCTGAACAGCGGCGGGATCCTGGGCCTTCGTCCCTCGACCCTCGAGATGGGGATTCACATGAAGGGGTTGGTCAACACCTGGGGCCACCAGATGGACCTCTACGGGCAGTCGTTCGCGACCGATGGGGCCGGGGGTGAAGGGATCAACTGGGTGGTGCCCCAGGCGATGTACTTCACGTACGCCGGCGCGCGCCGGATCCTCGGGAGCGTGAGCCCGGGAAACTATCCCAAGTTCTGCAGCCTGGAGATCCTCCACAGCCCGGTGTTCCCCGACGACTGGCAGGGAAGCATGGTGACGTGCGATTTCCGGGCGCACCGGGTGGTGCGGTTTTCCATCCAGGAGCAGGGATCGGCGTACGTGACGCAGGAGATGCCGGACCTGGTTCGGAGCCAGGACGCCACCTTCCGACCGATCGATGTGAAGCTGGGTCCCGACGGCGCGCTGTACATCGCCGACTGGTCGAACCCGATCATCCAGCATGGGGAGGTCGATTTCCGGGATCCCCGTCGCGACAAGGAGCATGGGCGGATCTGGCGCGTGACCCGCAAGGGGGGCCCGGTGATTCCGGTGACCGACCTGACACGGGCCTCGAACGAGGAGCTGCTGGCCCGCCTGACCGGCCCCTCCGGGTTCCATCGTGAGAAAGCCCGGCGCGTGCTCGCCGAGCGGGGGAAGGCGATCCTCCCGGCAGTCAAACGCTGGATCGGGGCGCAGACCGAGGAGCGGGCCCAGCTGGAGGGCCTTTGGCTGCACCAGGCGGTGGACGTGGTGAATGAGCCGCTCCTGGAGCGGCTCCTCACTGCCCGCGACGGCCGGGTGCGTGCTGCGGCGGTCCGGGTGCTGAGCGCCTGGGCGGCGCGGATTTCCCCCGAAGTCCTGAAATCCGAGACCCGGGTGGCACGCTTCGCCACCCCGTCGAGCCTCGACGCGGCCCGGAGCAGCCGGCCCTTGGAGCTGCTTGCGGCCCGGGTCGCAGACGAACACCCCCGGGTTCGCATGGAGGCCCTCCGGGCCCTGTCCAAGTTCCCCACCGCCCGGGCGGCCGAACTGGCCCTCTCGGCGGCGGACCGCCCCCTGGACAAATACCTTGAGTACGCCCTCTGGCTCACGGTGAACGATCTCGCCGCCCCGTGGATCGAGGCGCTCAAGTCGGGGGACTGGAAGATTGCCGGCCGGGAGAAACAGCTCGAATACGGCCTGGGGGCGATCGAGCCGGCGCAGGCCGGCCAGGTCCTCGGGCAGATCCTGGCCCGCCATCCGCTGGACCGCGAAGGATCGGGCAACTGGATCGAGCTGATCGGCCGGGCCGGCGGCCCGGCCGACCTGGGACGCCTCTATCAGCAGGCGATCTCGGGGGGCTTCACCGAACCCGCCACCGCCCGCGCTCTCGGTGCCCTGGAGCAGGCCGCACGGCTTCGCAAGGCCCAACCTGCGGGGGACCTCCAGAAAATCGCCGACCTGTTCACCCACCCGGCCGATGCGGTGCGCGTCGCCGCGGTGCGGGCCGCGGGAGCGTGGCGAACCCTGGGGGGCCGCATCGCCGACCTCTCCCGGATGGCCGGGGCGGCAACAACCTCCCCTGCCCTCCGTACCGCGGTACTCGAGGCCCTGAAGGATCTCGGAGGTCAACCCGCGGTGGAAGCCCTGCTGACGCTGAGCGGCGAAGCTTCCCCCCCCGCCGTCCGAAGCCAGGCGGTCGTCGCCCTGGCCGGGCTCAAGCTGGAGGCGGCCGTCCCCTCTGCAGTCCAGGTGCTGCTCAAGACCGAAAACGAATCTGAATCCCAATCGCTCTGGCGCTCGCTCCTCGGCGTCCGGGGTGCCGCCGCCGCCCTGACCCACGCGCTGCCCAAGTCGGGGATCCCCCCCGCGGTCGCGAAGGCAGGACTCCGCGCGGCGCGGGAGAGCGGACGCAATGAGCCGGACCTCGTCCTGGCCCTCACCCGGGGGGCCGATCTCGCCGAAGGGGAGGCAACCCTCTCCGACGCGGAGCTCAAGGAACTTGCCACCGTGGTCCTTCGCCAGGGGGACCCCCGCAAGGGCGAGGAGGTGTACCGCCGCCAGCAGCTCGCCTGCACCACCTGCCACAGCATGACGAACGGGTCCCAGGGGGCCCTGGCGCACTTCAAGTATCTGGACACCCCGGCGGTGGACGGCGTGGCGACGGGGCTCCCGGCCGACCAGCTGCCCAGCGGGACGATCGCGTTCGACGGAGCCTTCGTCACCGGACCAAAGACCTACACC
>DMJJ01000479.1 GCA_003452185.1 Verrucomicrobiales bacterium
GTGGAGATTCAGGAGAGGGGTCCCGGCAATCCCCCAATTCACACGCTCCCACTCAATGCCCGGCTTGAGTGACTGGAGGAAGGTCCCCACCCGCCCTCCCAGCCGGGCGTTCAAGGTTGGGACCGGCTCATGAATCCACCGCAGCGGATGCCCCAACTTTTCTTCCAGCGACCAGGAGGAGGGAAAACAGAGGACACCCCCCTCGAGAATAAAATCATCCCCCTCGGGTCGCAGAAGCAGGAAGTCGGGTTCCCAGATCCCCCCCAATATTCGACAGGCCGCGGTGTCCCATCCTCCGGGCCCGGGGGTGAGCGTGAGCGAGGAGCCGTTCAGGTCTGTCGCCAACCCGGCGGCCTCGGCCAGGAGCTCCCGCCCGCGAGGGCGGAGGGCGGCGTGGCGGTCGGGGTGCTTGCGCAGCAACTCCTGCCGTTCCGGGAGGAGGGTCTCCGTGGCGCGGGGGTCGTTACGAAAAAACGCTCCGGCGGATCGCCGGATCGCCATGTCGAACCGGAACGGCGGCTCGACCAGCAGGCGGTCGTAGTCGGGCGACGCCGGTGCGCTCATGCCACGGCGGGTGTCAGCGGCTGATGCACTTCCGATGCAGGTCAAAGGTCGATCGGAGCCCGGAGGAGGCCGTGTTCTGCACCGATTGAAGCTCCTGATAGACCTTCACGGCCCTGGCATTGGGCCGGGCGGTCTCCTTCGGGTTGAGCGTGACGAAGCTGTCGGTGATTTCCTCGATTCCGACCTTCTCCCCGGCGGCCAGGCGCCAGGACCAGAGGGCCTGGAGGGCAGCTCCGTAGGCGGCTCCCTCCCCCACACGGAGGGTGACCACCTCGGCGTTGAAAACATCGGCCATGATCTGCCGCCAGAGCTTCGACTTTGCTCCCCCTCCGGTGGCGCGGATTTGCTTGGGAGTCACCCCGAGCTCTCCCAGGCGTTGGAGCCCGTAGTTCATGCCCAAGGTCACGCCTTCCATTGCGGCCCGGGCCCAATGGCCGACGGTGAAGGTGCGGGCGTTGACGCCGAGGAACACCCCTGTGCCGTTGGGCACGTTGGGGGTGCGTTCCCCCTCCAGGTAGGGGAGCAACACCAGGCCGTCGGAGCCCGCCGGAACCTTGCCCGCCTGGGCGGCGAACTCGTCATGGGTCCAGCCGAAGGCGTTGCGCACCATTTCCGTCGCTACGGTCACGTTCATGGTGCAGAGGAGGGGGAGCCACCGGTTGGTGGAATCGCAGAATGCCGCAATCTCCCCCTTCGGGTCGACCACAGGCTTTGCAGCGCAGGCGTAGATCGTCCCGCTGGTGCCAAAGCTCGCGGTGATGACCCCTGGGCGGGTGTTCCCCGTGCCGATGGCCCCCATCATGTTGTCGCCACCGCCGGCGCTGACCAGCACCCCGGGGTTGAGTCCGAGGGCGCGGGCCGTCGAGGGCTGGAGCCGCCCGGCGGGCTCGTCGCTTGGGATGAGACGGGGAAGCCGGGAGGCGAGTCCACCATCAATGGCCTTGAGGGCGGGAAGGCTCCAGGCCCTTCGGCGGACATCGAGCAGGGCCGTGCCGCTGGCATCGCCGTACTCCATGACCTTCTCCCCCGTCAGCCAATAGTTGAGGTAGTCGTGGGGGAGGAGAACCGTCGCCAGGCGGGCGAAATTCTTTGGTTCATGCCGCTTCAGCCAGAGGATTTTCCCCGCGGTGAACCCTGGCAGAACCGCGTTCCCGAGGGCGGCGATTGTTTTGCGGGGACCGCCGAGCTTGTGCGTGATCTCGTCGCATTCGGAGGAGGTCGTGGTGTCGCACCAGAGCTTTGCGGGGCGGATCACCTCCCCCTTGGCATCAAGGGGGACGAAGCCGTGTTGCTGCCCGCTGACGCCAATCGCGACAACCTCCCCGGCCGTCGCGCGTGCGGCGCGAAGTGCGGTTCGGATGGCCTTGGAGGTCGCCGTCTTCCAGGTCTCGGGATGCTGTTCCTTCGCGCCGGGGGGTAGTCCTGGGATGAGGCCGTAGGCCTGAGCCCCCTCGCCGACGACGCGCCCGGTGCGGGCGTCCACCGCGAGGGCTTTGGTCGACTGGGTGCCGCTATCGATTCCGATGACAAGTGTTCGCATATGACTCTCAGATCAAGGTCGAGTGAGGGGATTGAGAATGACGGGGGCGGCGGGGGCTGTCGAGGCTTGGGGTGGGGGCGATACGACCCCGTGAGGCAGGAGTCTGGGGAGTAGGTGTGCATGGAGGGAACGACCCCTTGCAACTGCTGACGACATCAGGGGGATCGCCTGACTCTCGCCCGTGACGGTGGACCTTCGCCGGTAGGGCGAGTCTCCGACGAGCCACCCCCGCCGCCACCCAGACTCGACACACCGGGAGGAGAATGTTGCCCGTGGCGCGGAGGTTGGTTAGTAAAGGGGGCATGCGCTCCACCCTGACGTCCGTTTGGAAGCCCGCGGCCCTCGTTGCCGTGCTGTTCGTCGGAACCCTCACGCTTCCTGGCGAGGACCCGCTTCCCGACGTCCGCCGGCTCCAGTCGAGCCCTGTCCTCCAGCATCTCAAGCCGAACCCGGTGGGGAGCTCCGCCTCCTCCGTCGCCCCGGGCGAGAAGACCGTCGCGCAGATGTACCTGCCAGAGGGTTTTCGGGCCGAACTGGTGGCCGGGGAGCCTGATCTCCAGCAACCGGTGGCCTTCGCGATCGACGAACGGGGGCGCCTTTGGGTTGCGGAAGCTTACAGCTATCCGCAGAAGCAGCCCCCAGGCAAGGGACTCGACAAGATCGTCATTTTTGAGGATGCCGACGGCGATGGCCGGTTTGAGACCCGGAAGGTGTTCGCCGAGGGCCTCAACCTTGTCTCCGGATTCGAAGTTGGCTATGGCGGTGTTTGGGTGGGAGCCGCACCGGAGCTCCTCTTCATCCCCGACCGAAACCATGACGACATCCCCGATGGGCCCCCCGAGACGCTTCTCGACGGATTTGGTTTTCAGGACACCCACGAGTGCTTGAACAGCTTTCTCTGGGGTCCCGACGGATGGCTCTATGGAAACCAGGGAGTCTTCAACGAGTCGCACATCGGAAAACCGGGGGCCCCTGCCAGCCAGCGGCTCACCCTCCGGGCGGGGGTTTGGCGATACCACCCCGTGCGACGCGAGTTCGAGGCCTTTGCGGAAGGGGGAAGCAACCAATGGGGGCTCGACTACGATGAGCATGGGCAGCTTTTTATGACCCATTGCCGGAGCTACTGGGGTCGCGGCTGCACGACGCATGTCCTCCAGGGGGGACAATTCTGGAATCAGGCCAACGCGAACTACGCCCCGTTCATCCTTGCAGATCCTCCCTCCGACTATCCCTCGTTCCGCAACTACCTCCTCGCCTCCGCCCGGTATGACCACGGTGCCGGGGGGGCGGGAAAGCCGGGGAGCGACGCCATCTACGGCGGCCACTCGCACGTCGGCACCATGATCTACTACGGCGACAACTGGCCGGACGAATACCGCGGGCATCTTTTCACCCACAACCTGCACGGCCACCAGATCAACCATCAGGTGAACCACGTCCTCGGGTCGGGCTACGACACGGTGCACGCGGGGAAGGACCTCTTTTTCTGCAGCGACCCATCGTATGTGGCGGTCGACCTCCAGTACGGTCCTGACGGGGCCGTGTACACCATCGATTGGTATGACCGGCAACATTGCCACAATCCAAACACCGAGCGCTGGGATCGCTCCAACGGGCGGATCTACCGGATTGAGTGGGCCGCCACCTACAAGCCCCGCAAGGTCGACCTCGGGCACGCCTCGGATGCCGAGTTGGTGGAGTATCTTGGCCACCGGAACGAGTGGTTTGTGAGAACCGCGCGTCGCCTGCTTTCCGAGCGGGCGCGTCTCGGCCGGGGTGTGGATGCAACGGCGATCGTCGCCGTCCGTGAGATCGCCTCGAAGAACCCCGATCCCGTGCGCCGGCTCTCGGCGCTCTGGACGCTTCACGGCATGGGCCGCCTTGCCGAGGCTGACCTGGCCCGGGCGCTCAAGGATGCCGACCCGTTTTTGCGAGGCTGGGCGGTGCAGCTCCTGGCGGACGATCCCGCCCATGTCGGGAAGGGACTCTCGCTCCTCGCCGGGATGGCCGCCCGGGATTCGTCTCCGGTGGTCCGCCGCTATCTTGCCTCCGTCGCCCAGCGGGTGCCGCCAACGGTCGCGTGGCCGGTGCTCGAGGCGCTGTCGCGTCACCCCGAGGATTCCGAGGATCGAAACCTCCCGCTTCTCATCTGGCATGCCCTGGCCCGGCGGATGCCCCAGGACCTTGGCAGGGCATTTGCCATCGTCAGCAAGACACCGATGACGGCCCTGGCTGACAGCATCCATTGGTATGCGGGAACGCTCGATGGGGAGGGCTTGAGCCGGGCCGTGCAGGGGGTGGCCTCGGTGAGCGGTGAACTGCGGCGTCGTCGGTTGACCGGGCTTGCCCACGCCCTTGGCTCAAGGGCCGGGGTCTCGATGCCCGCTGCCTGGAGGGCGCTGGCTCCTTCGCTCTACGGGGATGCCGACCTGCGCATCCGCCGGCTGGCCGACCGGGTTGCCGCGGCCTTCGGGGATGACTCGATGTTCCCGCGTCTTCGCGCCTCCCTGGCCGATGGCGCCACGGACCCCGACTCACGGAAGCATGCCTTTGCGGTCCTGTCGCGCGGTCCCGACCGTGGGTCGCTGCCGGTCTTCCTGAAGCTGCTCGATGACCCGGCCTTCCGTGTGCCGTCGCTTCGGCTCCTGTCCCGGTTCGACTCTCCCGAGGTGCCACCGGCCCTGGTCGCCCGGTTTGGTTCGTTCGGCCCCCCTGAGAAGGCGGCGGCCCTGGGGGCTCTCACCGGGCGGGCCTCCTACGCGCTGCCGCTCCTCGATGCGGTGGCTTCGGGGAAGATCCCTCGCGATCAGCTGACCGCCCTCCATGTGCGCCAGCTCACCCAGCTCGGCAACCCCGAGGTTGACCGTCGCGTGGCTGCCTCCTGGGGGCGGATCCAGCAAACCTCGTCGGAGAAGCAGGCGGCGATCGCCCGGCTTGAGAAGGTGTTTAACGAGGCCCCCCTCTGGGCCTTCGATGGCGGTGCGGGGCGTGGGCACTTCCAAAAGCTTTGCTCCCCGTGCCACCGTATCGGCACGGACGGGGCCCGGCTCGGGCCGGAGCTCACGGGGGCTGGGCGCAACGGGATCCGCTATTTCCTTGAGAACATCATCGATCCGAATGCCGTCATCGGCACCGACTTCCAGGTCACGCGAGTCGAAACACGGGGCGGCGATGTCCTCTCCGGGCTTCTCGGCTCCGAAACCCCGAGTGCCCTGACTCTCCGGACGACGGCCGGGGATGTGGTGGTCGCCAAGGGGGACATCGTCCATCGATCCACGGCCGACACCTCCCTCATGCCCGAGGGATTGCTCGACCCCCTCAGCCAGCGGGAGCAGGTCGAGTTGCTGAAGTTCCTGACGAGCCAGTGAGCTCGCGCCGTCTCTAGCTCTGCGCTCCCCTGTAGCCACCGACGTG
>DMJJ01000518.1 GCA_003452185.1 Verrucomicrobiales bacterium
TCTCCGACCTGCGGCTCCCCGGACTCGACGGGATCACGCTGGTGCGGCGGATGCGGAGCCGCGGGGATCGCACCCCCGTCCTGCTGATGAGCGCCTGCGGGGGGGTCGAGGACCGCGTCCAGGGGCTGGATGCCGGCGCGGACGACTACCTCCCAAAGCCGTTCGCCATGCCGGAGCTCCTCGCCCGGATTCGGGCCCTCACCCGCCGGCCCGACGATCCCCAGCCCCTGAGCCTCAGGGTGGGAGACCTCACCCTCGACATCGTCGCCCGCAAGGCAACCCGCGATGGGCGCAAGATCGAGCTCACGAACCGGGAATTCGAGCTCCTCTGGCTCCTGATGCGCACTCCGGGACAGGTCTGCCGCAGGAGCTGGATTCTCGAGAAGGTCTGGGAATGCCGGTTTGATCCCCGGTCCAACATCGTCGAGGTGCACATGTCGCACCTCAGGGACAAGGTCGACGGGGGGTTCGCGACTCCCCTCATCCTGAGTGTTCGCGGCCACGGGTACATGATCTCGGACACCCCCGTGCTGCAGGGATCGCCGACGCCCATCTCCCAGTAGGCTCCCCTCGCCGGCCGAAGGGGCCGTCGAGGAAGCCCGGGCCGTCAGGCGGTGGTGGCGCCCCCCCCGCGGACATGCACCCTCACGGGCATCGTGCCGAGCTTGGCCAGGATCGCCCCCTGCCTCCGGAGGGGCCACCAGTCGTAGAGATAGATCTCCAGCGGACGCCACATCGCGACCCACCCCGCGATGGTCAGCCCCTCATGCAGAAACTCATGCAGCGAGCCGGGCTGGCCTGCCGGGAGCGCCCCGGTGATCCCGAGGCAGACCCCCAGGAAGCAAAGCCCCACGAGGAGGCTGATCCGCCCCTGCTTGAGGAGCCGCTTGAACTCCAGCTGGTTCATCCGCGCCCGGTATTTGAAGTAGTTATGGATCGAGTCAGCCACGATCCGGGCCGGATCCCCCTCGGCCGGGGGGGATTCAAGGTGGACGATGAGGTCAACCGGTTCATGCCGGTGAAACTCCTGGGCCCAGCTGAAGATGAACTCCTCCGCGTCGTGATCGAGATCCTTCTCATGGAACGGGGAGGGATCCATGGTGTTGAAGAGCTGGTGAATGTCGCGAAGCTTCAGCTCGATGTGGCGGCGCTTCGCGGTGGCGTGTTCGACCGTTGCGGGCATGTGGCGTCCTGATCTCTCGTTGGGAACCGGTTTCCCGGGCATTGCGCGCCTCTCCCTGCCCCGCTGTCAAGGCTCCCCCCCCGAGGCGGGCCGCGGGAGGAGCCGCGGGGAGGGAATCCGCAAGATCCAAGGTTGCCTCCAGGGCTCCGGCCGCATAAACCTTCTGGACGTCTCTCCGAATAAACCGCGGCGCGGCGACGTATTACTACCGGAACACCGAACCGACTCAATGAAACTCCCCCCGCTCATCCCCCTGGTTGCCTGCCTGCTCCATCTATGGGCCTCGAGCCCCGCGGTGGCCCAGTCCCTGCCTCCGGATGCCATCTCCGCGGTGGTGGGGGTTCTGGGGCAGACGCCGGACCAGGCGGTCCAGCTCGATATCCTCCGGGGAATGAAGGCCGGCCTCCAGGGCCGCCGCGGCCTGAAGATGCCCGAGGGCTGGGAAGCCGTCGAACAACGGCTCGGGGCCAGCCCGAGTCGCGAGGTGCGGGATCTGGTGCTGAACCTCGGACTCACCTTCGGCAGCCAGCGGGCGTTGACCTCCCTGCGGGGCACGTTCCTTGACCCGAAGGCGGAGGCCGCCTCCCGCCGCCTGGCCCTCGACGGGCTCCTCTCGGTCCGGGACCCCGAGCTCCCGGGAGCCCTGCGGAGCCTCCTCCCCGATCCCGTGGTCCGCGCCGATGTCCTCCGCGCCATGGCGGCCTTCGGCGACTCCGCAGCCCCGGAGGCAATCCTCGCCGTTTACCCCTCCTTCACCGTCGCCGAGCGGCGCGATGCCCTGGCAACCCTTGCCTCCCGGCTGACCTTCGCACGTCCCCTGATCGAGGCGGTGCGAACCGGGCGTGTCCCCGCCGGCCACCTCACCGCGGACCTCGTCCGCCAGCTCCGCAACCTCAAGGATTCCCAGATCAACACCGATCTCGAGAAGCTCTGGGGCGTGGCCCGGGAGACCACCGCGGACAAACGGAAGGAGATCGACCGCTACCGCCGCATTTATGCCGCAGGGGGCTCCGTCCCCGGGGACGGCTCGCGGGGACGAAAGGTCTTCGCCAGGGTCTGCCAGCAGTGCCACACCCTGTTCGACACCGGCGGGAAGGTCGGACCCGACCTCACCGGATCCAACCGGGGCGACCTCGAGTATGTCCTCTCCAACGTGGTCGACCCAAACGCCGTCATCCCGAACGATTACCGCGGCTCCACCATCGAGACCAAGGATGACCGCGTGATCACGGGAATCGTCCGGCAGCAGGACGAGAAGACCCTCACGGTGGTGACGGCCAACGAGACCCTCCTCCTCCAGCGGGGGGATGTGAAATCGGTGCAGGTGAGCGAGCTTTCCATGATGCCGGAGGGGCTCCTGACACCCCTGACCGACCAAGAGGTCCGGGATCTTATCTACTATCTCGGCCGCCCCGGGCAGGTTCCCTGACCTCCCGCTCAAAGGCCGCGACCCCCGCGGTCCCTCCCGAACCTGCCCGGGAGGAGTGTCACTCCTCCGCAGGGCCGAGGTTCAGGATGGCTGGATCCCCGTAGAGGGTGAACGACCCGGCGCGGGTGATGTCCACCTCCATGACCTCCCCCCGATGTCGCGGCGAGCCGTCAAACACCACGATCCGGCCGCACCGGGACCGGCCCATCATCCGGGCCTCGTTCCGCTTGCTCGGACCTTCGACGAGAATCTCCATCCGTCGCCCGACGCATGCCTCGTAACGCGGCCCTCCGATCCCGTTCACCAGCGCCAGGAGCCGCTGGTTACGGTCCTCCTTGACCTCGTCCGGAAGCTGCCCCGGAAGGCTGGCCGCCGGGGTGTCGCGACGCTGTGAATAGCGAAAGATGTAGGCATTATCGAAGCTGGCCTGACGGACCAGCGACTCCGTCTCCAGGTAATCCTCCTCCGTCTCCCCGGGAAATCCGACGATCAGGTCCGTCGTGATCCCCATCCCCGGTCGGACGCGGCGCAGCTTCTCCAGGATCTCCAGGAACCGCTCCCGGGTGTACCCACGGTGCATGAGCTTCAGGATCCGGTTGCTCCCGCTCTGGAGCGGGATGTGAGCCGACTCGACGAGCTTGGGAAGGCGCCCATAGGCTTCCACCAGGTCCTCCCCATACCCCTTCGGGTGGGGTGAGGTGAACCGAATCCGGCGGATTCCCTCGACTGCATGGACCGCCTCGATCAGTTGAACAAACGGGCTCAGGCCCTCCTTCACCGGGATGTCGCGCCGGCCGAAACTCGTGACGATCTGCCCCAGGAGGGTCACCTCCCGAACCCCGCGCTCGGCCAGGGTGCGGCATTCGGAAACGATGTCCTCAATGCTCCGGCTCCGCTCCTCACCCCGGGTGTCCGGGACGATGCAGAAGGTGCAGCGCTGATTGCATCCCTGCATGATGCTCACGAACGCGGTTACGGCCTGCCCGGCACCCGGCCCTCCGACCCCGCCCAGCAGGTGCTCCCGGATCGCGGACTGGCTGCCGGCCTCCGCCTCCACGTCCACCACCTTGGAGGAGCGCCCCTGAAGAAGGTCGTCGAGGTACTCCGCAGCGCGGTGGAACTTTTGTGTCCCCAGGACGAGGTCGACATCCGGAAGGCGGTCGATGAGCTCCCGCCCGCGGCTCTGCGCCATGCATCCCATGAACCCGAGGACGACATCCGGACGGCTGCGCCGGACGGCCGCCGCCAGGTTGGCCATCTTCCCAAGAGCCTTCTTCTCGGCCATGTCCCGCACGCTGCAGGTGTTGAGCAGGATGACATCCGCGGTCGCCTCGGTCGGGGCCAGCGTGTAGCCCTTGGCGACGAGTTGCGCGGCCACCTGCTCGGAGTCGCGCTCGTTCATCTGGCAGCCGTAGGTCTTGATGTAAACGCTGGGCATGAATCAAAGAATCCCGTGAACCGTAGCGGTCTCCGGTGGGGAAGAAAAGCGGATTGCGCGGAGCCCTGAAAAAGCGGGCGGGGGCATGCTGTTGCCGGCATGCCCCCGCCTGTCGAAACCCGTTCCCGGCCCCCTCAGTTCGAGGCGTGGCCTGCCTCCCCGTGATACTCGATCCGGATGATCTGCGTGTCCTTGTTGTTGCCCCACGCCGTCCCGTACTCGATGAGGTAAAGGCACCCGTCCGCGCCGAGCTCCATGTCCATCGGGCGCTTGAAGGTCATGTTCGGGCAGAAGCGCTCCATGCGCATCTTCCCGTCCGGCCCCTTGGCGATGTTGTGGCTCTCGTCGAGATGGACGGCGATGATCCAGTTGCGCGACCACTCGTAGATGAACACCGTGTGGTCAAACTCCTTCGGGAGCTTGTGGGGCGACTTGA
>DMJJ01000209.1 GCA_003452185.1 Verrucomicrobiales bacterium
GCCGGGTGCGGCTCACCAAGCCCGAGCGGGAACGGATCTTCAGGGAAACTTTTGGGCGGTTCTGGGAACTGGCCCAATGCCTCCCGCAGCGCACCCAACCCACCCTCACCGCCCTCTGGCGGCTGATCGTGGAGGACTGGCTTGTCTGCCAGAAGTGGGTTACAGTTGCGGGCAACGAACAAGAACCTGTGTCAACCGATTCAAACCCTTTTTGCTCTCAGAATTAGTTTTGCACGACAGCGATGAGTTGGACGAGGGTAATCCAACCGAGGACGCGCCGACGAAGGGCGACCGGGTGGGAGAGAAACGACAACGGCATGAGTGTGCAGGAATATCCCCGAGAACGGGGGGCTGCGCAAACCCCTTTCACCCTGAGGAGCCCTCCCCGGTGGCGGCTCTCGTGAGAGAGCCGGTCGAATCTTCGCCGGACGGGCGCGAAGCGAAGGTAGGGAAGGCGGGCGGGGATGGGGGAGGAATTGTGCGGGGATGCTTACGATCCCCGCTACGGAAGGGGGCTCAGTCGCTGGCGGCTTATTTCGACGCACGCCCGCGAACTGTCCGCCAGAGGGTCCAGAGGAAGCCCAGACCCTGCACCGCGGCGGCGCCCCACCCTCCGGAGGCACCGGCGGGGAGGCCCGGGTCGGGCCTTCGTAGCCCGGCAATCGCCTCGACAAGACCCGCAACGAGTCGCGTCGGCGAGAGGGCGGAGCGGCCCTGGTCAGCGAACTCCCGCAGCCGGGTGACCACGGCCGCCGCCTCCACGGCGACCTGAGCCCGCTGGAGTTCACTCTCCGCGATGAGCAGCCGCTTTCGGGCCTCGAGACGGTTCATTGGAGGCTCTGGTCGAGACATTGGCGATCCTTCCTCAACTGCTCCAGAGTCTCGGGCAACGCCTCCCAATGCTGGAGCCCGTGGGCCAGCTTCCGATAAAGCCACAGGCCAAGGAGCGCGTGGGCCAGGGCGACCCCGGTGAGGACACAGACCGGGGAGAGATTCCAGCACCAGAGGACGACGGCGGCGCTGAGCGCCATGTCTGACAGCAGCGCGCAGGCGGCAACCCCGAGCGCGATCAACAGAAGCCGGAGCATCGACTGCCGGGCCTCCTGGACCTCGATTCCGAAAAGCTCCAGTCGATTCCCCAACAAGGCGAGCAGCGACCTCGAGAGCCGTTTCCCCGAGGCCGCGAGCTCACCGACCGTGTCAGAGGGCGTCTCCATGGCCGTGCCGGGTTGGGCTAATCCCGCCTGCAGGCGCAGCGGCTTGCGATGAGGTACCCGATCAGCGCCCCGGCCCCCAGGGCGACGGCCATCGCCGGATAGGGATGCTCATGCACGGCCTTGTCGGCCGCCTTGGCCCCCTCGACTGCCTGGTCGCGAACGCGACCGCAGAACTCCTTGCTCCGCTCCAGGGCTGCGGCGAGCCGCTTCCGAGCCTCGGCAATTTCATGCCCTGCCACGTTCCCCGTGGCTGACACCAGCGCCCGGGCCTCCTCGGCCAGGCGGCTCAGCTCATTGCTGGTCTCCTCTGCTTGGGTGTTCATAGGTTTTGGAGAGTTGGCCCCGCCCCCGGGAGGAACCCCGAGGGCGGGGAGTGTTACAGTCACCGAACCATTTCTCTGTCCCGACAGCCAGCCCCGGCTCCCGCGTCCGGTCGCATCCAACACACCCTGCTCCAACCGGACCTGACTTCACCCGACCAGGAACCGAACTTCGGCTGACGCCTCAATGTCCCGCAGGGCAACGGCGGGGCTTCGCCTTTGTTGGCGGAGGGAAGCCGTGAATTGGCGGCAAGCGCAAGCCGGGGCGGGAGCGCTGGAGAGGAGTCGTGGGGGGGGGATGTTTAGTCGTCGGCCCCGGAACGTCCTCCCCGGCGCCGGGCCTTACGTGCGGCGTTGTGCGACTTGTCGCGCAGGATTCGCTCCTTGGCCCCCCGGCTTCGCCCACGCTTCTGTCGTCGCAGGCGCTCAACTTCCTCCCGTCGCGCCAGCTCCACCGCGCGACGGGCGGCCTCGATCTTCGCCACGAGCTGCTCGCGAGCCAGCTGTCGGTTGAGGGCTTGGTGCCGGGTGGTCTGACATTTGACCTGCGTCCCCGTGGGGCGGTGGAGAATCATCACGCAGGTCGAGACCTTGTTCACGTTCTGCCCCCCATGGCCCCCCGAGCGGACGAAGGTTTCCTCAAGGTCTGATTCCAGGATCCCAAGGGCGGCCATCCGCCCCCGGAGAGACTCCTCCCTCGGATCTGCGTCAGGCGATGAGCTCATGGATGGGGGTCCCGTGGTCAATCTCCAACCGTTTGCGACCGGGAACCTCCAGGCGCCGGGAATCGAGCCCGAGTTGTTGGAGGATCGTTGCATGGATGTCAGTCACGTAGTGGCGGTCCTCCACGGCGTGGAACCCGATCTCGTCGGTGGCCCCGTGGACCACCCCCCCCTTGAGCCCGCCGCCGGCCATCCAGACGCTGAATCCAAAAATGTGGTGATCCCGTCCGTCGGATCCCTGGGACCCCGGGGTGCGACCGAACTCGGTGGCAAAGATCACAAGCGTCTCGTCGAGCAGCCCCCTGCGATGGAGGTCCTCGAGGAGCCCCGCGATCGGCTGGTCAACGGCGAGGGCGAGCCGGGAATGGTTCCCCTGGAGGCCGGAATGGGCATCCCAGGCCCCTGCCCCCCCGCCTCCGTGCTGGATCTGGATGAATCGCACCCCCCGCTCCACAAAACGCCGGGCCGCGAGGAGCTGCATTCCAAAGTCACGCGAGTGGGGCTGGTCGAGGCCGTACAGGGCCCGGGTCTCGGCTGTCTCCCCGCCGAGGTCGAGCAACTCCGGGACGGAACGCTGCATGCGAAATGCGAGCTCGTAGGAGGCGATGCGGGCCGCGAGGGCGGGATCCCTGGGATACTCGACTCCGCGAAGCCCATTCAGGCGCTCGATCAGCCTCATCCCGACCGCCTGGGCCTCCCGGGGGAAGGGTCGCTCCGGGTTTCCAAAATCGAGCGGATTTGAGGGATCAACCCGCAATGGCACGGCATCGTGGGCCGGTCCGAGGTAATGGCCATCCCTCAGGTTCCAATACTCCCGCGTTCCCATGGAGATGAACTGCGGAAGGTTGTCGTTGAGGCTGCCGAGCCCGTAGTGCACCCAGGCACCGAGGGTTGGGAACTCCCCGTCGAGCATGTTTCGCCCGCTGTGGAACTGGGTTTGGGCCCCGTGGTTGCTGTCGGTGGTCCACATCGATCGAACGATCGCAAGCCGGTCGGCATGCGCCGCGATCCTGGGAAACCAGTCGCTGATCTCCACGCCGCTCTGGCCGTGCTTCCTGAACCCGACCTGCAGGGGATAGAGCTTGTTGCGCTGGTTGCCGTTGGCATCCGGGACCACGAGCCGCTCGATGGCGAGTCTCTTTGGATCCTGAACGCTGGCAAAGGGGGTTTCTGCGATCGTCTTCCCGGCGTACTTCGTCAGCATCGGCTTGGGGTCCCAGCTTTCCATGTGGCTGACCCCGCCGTTCATGAAAAGCCAGATCACGCTCCGGGCCTTGGGGGTGAAGTGGGGCAACCCGTTGGGTGGAGCCCAGGGAGCCTCGGCTCCGCGGGCCTCCCGCTGGAGCATCGCCCCGAGCGCCAGGCCGGTGAACCCCATCCCGAGATCCGCCAGGAAACGGCGACGGCTCCCCCCGGGAAGCTCAGTCCCCCAGGGGTTGGGGAGCCGGTGTATGGCAGGGTGTGACATGGGATTCAGCGAAGGGTGACAAAATCGTTGTGATTCAGGAGAGCCCAGACCAGTCGGGATCTCGAATGGGTTTCGCCCCCGGGCGATGCGGGGAGGGAGGACTCCACCCGATCCCACTCGCGCAGGGCGGAGAGGCTTGCTTCCAGCTCCTCGGTCGTCGCGGGAGCCCCGAGGAGCAGCCGGAAGGCGCGACGAACGAACTCCACCTCACCGGCCGCCCGCGGTCCGGAGCCGGGCTGGGAGGAGGGGGCGGAGAGACGGGCGGCGATGGCCGGGGCGGCATCGTGGACGAGGCGGCTGTTGCTGAGGGCGAGCGCCTGCTGCGGCACGATGCTCTGGTTCCGCACATAGCACTCCTTCACCCCGGCATCATCAAACATGGAGAGGAAGAGGTTGTGGTCGTTGTTGGAGTGGTAAAAGTAGAGACTCCGGCGTTTAGACTCCGCCTGCGCCGCTGGGGGGATCGGCGGTCCTCCCATCGTCGCGTCAAGCTGGCCGGAGTGGGCGAGTAGGGCATCCCGAACCACCTGCGCCTCCAGGCGGATCGGGACTCGGTGCCACCAGTAGCGGTTGTCGGGGTCCCGCGCCAGCGAACCCTCCGCACCGGCCACCGAGGAGGAGAGCCTGTAGGTGGCCGACGTGACGATCAGCCGATGAATGTGTTTCATGTCCCACCCGCTCCCGACCAGCTCCGAGGCCAGCCAGTCGAGCAACTCCGGATGCGTGGGCCGGGCCCCCTTGCGGCCGAACTCGAATACGGTGGCGACCAGCGGGGTTCCCATATGGCGCATCCAGATGTGGTTTACCGCCACCCGCGCGGTCAGCGGGTTGCGCGGATCGGTGATCCAGTTCGCAAGCGCCGTGCGCCGCCCCGTGCTCCGGGGGGCAAACTCAACCGGTGGATCATCCGTGGTTGAGGAGAGGAACCGGGTCGGGGTCCAAGCCCCCCCGGTGAGCCGCGCAAAGCCCTCCGTCGGCCCCACGGGTCCCGCCGCCGCGAGGGTGGCGGCCGACTCGGCCGTCATGGCCTCCGTCAGCTCCTTCTGCACGGCCTCTTTCCCCTCCTTGCCCGCCCGCACAAGCTTCAGGCGAAGGTCGGCCACCGCTTGCCGACGCCTGGCGAGCTGCGCCTCGCGCTCCGCCTTCACCGCCTCGACGCGCGCCGTCTGGTAACGGGCGAGGGCTCCCTCGGAGTCATTCGTGATCCAGGAGAGCCGCATCGCGGCGACCCGCCGCTCGACACCGGCGCGCTCGGCGGCCGCCAGCTGAGCCCCGGCCCGCGCCGCCTCGAGCCCCGCCTTCCCCTCGGGCGAATCCGGATCCTGACGCGCCCGTGCCTCCGCCTGCTGGACGGCAACGAGGGAGGAGGCGACCCGTTGGGCGGCAGCTGAAAGGTGGGCCTCCAGGACCCACGGCTGCCGCTCCGGTTGCCACGCCTCCAGGGGAAGGGGGACCGGATGAATCTCGATGGGACCAAACTCCAGGAAGGCCGGGACCCCGGGCATCACCGGCGTCGATTTGTCCGGGCTTCCCTCATCCCCCCGCACGAACCGGTAGGTGACCGGGACCGTCGGCCCCTCAAAGACCCGCGGAAGCCCGTCCCGGGTCAGGTCCGCCTCCCCCGGCAGGACGTCGACCCGGGCCTGATAGGGCTCGAAGAAGGCTCGCATCCGGTAGTAGTCCATTTGCACCACCGGGTCATACTTGTGCTCGTGACACTTGGCGCAGTTGAGCGTGAGGCCTAGGAAGCCCTTGCCGACATGTTCCACCACCTCGTCCATCCACTGGTTGCGGTTGAAGAGGAAATAGTTCCGGGCCAGGAACCCCGTGGCCCGGAGCCGCGAGGGGTCGGCCGGGTGCAACTCGTCGGCCGCAAGCATCAGCCGGACCATCTCATCGTAGGGAAGGTTCCCGTTCAGCGACTCCACAATCCAATCCCGCCAATGCCATAGGTGCTTCTGGCTGTTTCGCAGCTGGTCCCCCAGGCCCCACCAGTCGCTGTAGCGCCAGATATCCATCCAGTGCCGCGCCCATCGTTCCCCATGCCGGGGATCGGCGAGCAGCCGGTCGACCAGGCCCTCATACCACTGGGGGGAGTGATCCCCCCTGACCGCATCGAGATCGGCCTCGGAGGGAGGAAGCCCGATCAGGTCGATGTAAAGCCGTCGGACCAGGAGCTCCCGGGAGGCCTCGGGCTGCGGCACGAGCCCGTGCTGCTCATGCTCCTTGGCGATGAAGGCATCGATGGGATTGCGCACCCAGCGGGCACGCACAACCTCCGGAGGAAGGGGCCGCGAGGGGGGGCGGAAGGCCCAGTGGTCCGAGGCCCGGGAGGGGGCTGCCTCAGCCGACGGCGCGTTGTTGGGCGAGGTCACCGCCGGCATCGCGTGCGGTGTGACCCACACACCGACGGAGACCAGGAACGTCGCAATCGTGAGGGGGCGGGGCATTGGGTGTACGTTGGGGAGATTCCATCAGGGATCGGGCGGCATGGCGACTCCCAATTCTCCCGGGCGGCGGGGGCCGTGGACCACGGAACAGCAGGGAGGGGAGAGACGCTTGCGGATCAGGCATCGGCGTGGTCCACTCGGCACGAAACCGGCGCGACTCACATGCAACCCCACCCACAGCCGACATCGGCTCCCCCCGCAGCCCGGGAACCGATCGCGAACCGATCGGCCGGGGCCACCGGCGGAGCGACACAGAGGAAGGCCCCCTGCCATGCCTGAGGGGGGGGTCACCGGATTGAGCCTCCTGATCGTGGAGGACGAGGCGATGCTCCGACGCCGGCTGATGGCGTTGTTTGAACGCCTGGGAGCTGAGGTCCTGGGGGCCGACTCACTCGCCGCCGCCCGTGCCCACCTCGCGGCGGAGGGATTCGACTTCGTCCTGCTGGACGTCAACCTGCCCGATGGCGAGGGGACGAGCCTGATCGCGGAAATCCCCCCCTCGACCGGGGTCGTGGTGATGACGGCCCGGGGCTCGGTGATCGGAGCCGTGGAGGTGATGCGCAGCGGAGCGCTCGACTACCTGGTGAAGCCGTTCGAGGACGCCCAGGTGGAGTTCGCCCTCGACCGCGCACGCAAGGCGAGGCAGTTGGCCCGGGTGGAGGCCCATCGGCGTGAGGAATCGGCGGGCGGGGAGGTTTACTTCGGGGAGGTCCTGGCGGGGCTTCAATCCCAGCTTGAAAAGATGCTGGCGGCGGACCTCAGGGTGAAGCGACACCTGCCGCCCATCCTGATCGAGGGGGAGACCGGCACAGGCAAGACGACGATCGCCCGGTGGATCCATGCCCGAGGCCCCAGGGCCGGAGCCGAGCTGGTGGAGGTAAACTGCTCGGCGCTCCCGGAGTCCCTCGCAGAATCGGAGCTCTTCGGTCATGAGCGGGGAGCCTTCACCGATGCCAAATCGGCCCGGATCGGCCTGTTCGAGGCGGCCCATGGGGGAACGCTTTTTCTGGATGAGCTCTCGAGCCTGAGCATCCCCCTGCAGGCCAAGGTTCTCACCGCCATCGAGGATCACAAAATCCGCCGCATCGGAGCCACACGCCCCGTGGAAATCGATGTGCGGGTCATCGCGGCAAGCAATCGCGACCTCAAGGACCTCGTCGCCCAGGGGCTCTTCCGCGAGGACCTGCTTCATCGGCTCGACCTGTACCGGGTCCGGATCGCGCCCCTGCGGGAGCGAGGTCAGGATATCCTTCGGCTCGCGGAACGGTTTATCCGTCAGCTCTCCCGGAAACACCGGATCCCGCTGCGACGCATCTCCGCCGCCGGGGAAGCCCGCCTGCTGCAGCACGCCTGGCCTGGCAACGTGCGTGAGCTGGCCCACGAGCTGGAACGGGCCGTGGTGTTCGAGGAAGGGCCGCAGCTCGAGTTCCCGGGGCTCGCCGCCCCTCCCGGGATGCCCCCGACCAACCCCGGGACAACACCCCAGGGGCTGATCAATCGAAATTACCGCTTCCCGGCTGAAGGATCCCCAATCGAGGAGCGGGTTCTTGAAATCATCCAGATGGCCATCGACCAGTCCGAAGGGAACATCACGGCCGCGGCCCGGCTTCTCGGGGTGAACCGGGATTACCTTCGTTACCGGCTTGGGATGAAAACCTCGAAGTCTGATCCCCCGTCCCCCTCCTAGCAGCCCGTCGTTGGTTCCCCGGGAACTATTCACCGTACCGGCTGGGGCCAATTCCTCGCTCCGGGCACTATTTCCCACTTCGGCGGATGACCTCTGGTTGCCATCAAGGGGTAGATTCACCCCTATCCATCTTGTTGTGAGATTGTTAGCTGTTCCTTTGCCGAGGGTGGCACGGTTCTCGCATGGGAGTGTTGATACCATAGATCAACACGGGGAAGAGATTTCGGGCCCAGCCCGGTGGTTTGGAAATCCGCCCCGACAACCAAAAATCGCATGAGCCTCAAATCAACGTTTCGATCGCTTCTCCTTGCCTTGGCTGTGGCCTCCGCGGGTCACGCCTCCGCTGCCGCTGGCCCGGGCGCTGGCCCCGGACCGGGACCCATCACCCCCCCGAGCTTCCCTGCCGGGATCTCGAATCTCCTGAGCCACCTGACCAACCGACTCGACTTCGGGCATGGCTACACCAACTGGGGAGCCTGGACGAACTCCGGCGCGTGGACGAATCATGAACGGTGGCAGACGAACCTCTGGTTCACGAACCACATTCATTGGACCAACTCGGTGCCGCCTGGTGGGCACACGAACCATCCCCCGCACATCGTTCCGCCGCCCCACGACGGTGATGGTCATGGCACGCACAAGCCCCCGACCCTCCCGGCCGACGTGAAGGCGCTCCTGGACCAGTTCCAGAAGGATCGCGCCGCGCTCGTCGCCCAGCTCAAGACCGCGACGGACGCCCAGCGCCAGCAGATCCTGGCGCAGCTGGAGACCCTCCGTCAGCACCTGCGCGAGCAGCTGGCCACGCTTCGTGAGCAGGCCAAGCAGCAGGCGGACCAGATGAAGGGGTCGTTTGGCAATCCTCACGACAAGATCCTGACGAAGGGTGCCGGGGATGGCTCCTCCTCGTCCGGGACTCACACCCGCAAGCCGTAACGTCACTGCCTTGGCTTGGGACAGGGAAGTTCCAAGTTCGCGGGGTTGGGCCATTTGACCCTGCCTCAGGCGGGGATATATTAAGTAACGCGACTCACGGCCGGGCAGCCTTCGGGCTGCCCGGCCCTCGTCGGTTTCTGTTGTGGCGTTCCGGGGTTTGTTGTGGTGAAAGGTCGTACTCTGCCGGCCACGTGCTGGACGTTGTTATTGCTCTGGGTGGTGTCGCTGGCGTGGGAGTCTTGCCAAGCGGACGACCTCCCTGCGGCCGTTTCCTCGCCTCTTCCGCAAGATTTACCCCTCGATCTCCGCCTCTGGGACCGCACCTTCCGCGTTCGTTCGGGGTTTGGATACAAGGACAACGTCCTCCTGAGCAGCAGCTCGCCCCAAGGGAAGGCGTTCTGGAGTGTGGGAGGCGAGGTCATGACATTCAGGCTCCCGACACATGGCTGGCTGGTGACGTTTTTCGCAACCGGGGATGATGTGAGCTTCATTGGGCGAAAGCAGGATGAGCTGCTGGTGCTGGCGGCGGCGCAGGCGGTGAAAAGCCTTTCCGATGACTGGAAGTTCGGCCTCGGGTGCAACTACGCCTATCAGGACCAGGTGGTGGATGTTTCCACGATGGAGACCAACTCGCTCACCGTTGCACGGCTTCAGGGTCACTCCCTGAGTGGTCGCACGTTCCTCAAGCGGGAGTGGGGAAACTATTGGGCCGAGGGGGAGCTGAATGTGGCCCGGCAATGGCTTCTCGCGCCGCTGGACAGCTTTCTCCAGGCCGGGGCCAAGGTGTCGGTCGGGAGGAAGGTGGCCCCAAACTCCAGCCTCAGCCTCTCGTTTCAATGGGCCGAGGTGGCCTATGACACCCGGGAGGAGGTTACCCTGAGCCTCGCCCCGCTCCCGGGGACCCACCTCAGGTCGAGTCCCAAGATCCTGGAGGCGGGGTTCCATGCGACCCTCGATGCGGAGAAACACTGGGTGAATTCCCTGACCCTGGGGTACGAGCTGAACAACGACAACGGGGAGGGGTATTT
>DMJJ01000520.1 GCA_003452185.1 Verrucomicrobiales bacterium
GGCGTTCCGCCACGACGGCCCGGCGGCGGATGAACAGCTGGAGGAACCGGTCGGGTAGCTCCAGGACTCCGAGCCGCCAGAGGCCGAAGATCAGGAGGTGGATGAGGCAGGAGCAGACGAACGCCGTCAGGAGTGGGTGCTTTCGCCACTCCCGTGCGTATGACTTAATCCATGCGTTCATTCCGCAGACCCGGGCTGCCGACACCTTCCTGACGGTGCAGGGCCCGGAACATTCAGTTCCGTTCAGGGCGCTTGCGTCGAATCCGGCCCGTCAGGAATAGATCGGCACCAACCCGCTTCCACTCGATACCCTCAAGTGAGATGGCCTCCTGGAGGCTCCGGGCCCCGCGGGCCCCGGCCACTCCCCGCGGGGAATCCTCCCCGCCGAGGATTTTGGGGGCGTAGAAGAACGCGGCGCGATGGGCCCGGCGTTCCAGCAGGAAGGAGGCGTTGACCACCCCTCCCCCCTCGACCAGGAGCGACAGAATCCCAAGCCGGCCAAGCCGACGCAAAAGCCATCCCAGGGGAATCCGGCCCGGGGCCCCCGGTGCCTTCCAGACCGTGACTTGGCGGCGGAGGGCGGCGATCCTGGCGGCGGGGGCCTTCCCGCCCACCACCACGAGGGTGTGGGTGGCGGCCGTGGCGTCGGTCACGACGCGGGAGTCGAGGGGGGTGCGGGCCCGTGTGTCGAGGATCACCCGGAGCAGGGGGCGGGGGTGGATCGCTGGCCGTGCGCCGGCCACCGGCCGGACCGTGAGGGAAGGGTTGTCGGCGATCAGGGTGTTGACCCCGACCAGGATTGCGTCCGCCGCGGCCCGGAGGGACATCCCGATTCCCCGGGCCTGGGGGCCGGTGATCCACTTGGAGTCGCCCGAGGGAGTGGCGATTTTTCCGTCCAGGGTCATGGCCGCCTTGACCGTGACGAACGGCGTGTGGTGGAGGATCCAGTGGTTGAATCCCTCGTTCATCCGCTCGGAGGCCTCCCGGAGGAGGCCGGACTCGACCTGCACCCCGGCCTTGCGGAGCAGCTCGAGCCCCCGGCCGGCGTGGCGCGGGTTGGGATCGGTGGCGGCGACGACAACCCGGCGGATGCCTGCGGCGAGGATCGCCTCGGTGCAGGGCGGGGTCCGGCCGTGAGTCGAGCAGGGCTCGAGCGTGACGTAGAGGGTGGCGCCCCGCGCGGAGTGGCCGCGTCGCCGGGCATCCTCCAGGGCCTCGATCTCCGCGTGGGGGAGGCCCGCCCGGTGGTGATAGCCTTCGCCGAGGACCGCGCCCCGGCGGGTGAGGACAGCCCCGACGAGCGGGTTGGGGGATGTGGACCCAACCCCCTGCCGGGCAAGCCGCAGGGCCCGGAGCATCTGTTTGCGGTCGAAAAGCGCCGTGGCGTGGGTCATCGCGGTCGCGCCATCCTACTCGGAGAAGAGGGCGGTGGAGAACTCCTTGGCGTTGAACGGCTGCAGGTCATCGGGCTTTTCCCCCAGGCCGATGAATTTGATCGGGAGGCCGAGCTCGCGGTGGATGGCGACGACCATCCCCCCCTTGCTGGTCCCATCGAGCTTCGTGATCACGAGGCCGGTGAGCTTGACCGACTTGTTGAACTCGCGGGCCTGGGTCAGGGCGTTCATCCCGGTGGAGCCATCCAGGACAAGGAGGGTCTCGTGGGGGGCTCCGGGAAGCTTCTTGTCCATGACCCGGTGGACCTTCACCAGCTCCTGCATCAGGTTGTGCTTGGTGTGGAGGCGCCCCGCGGTGTCGACAAAGAGGTAGTCGACCTTGCGGCTTTGGGCCGCGGTGACGCCGTCGTGGGCGACCGCTGCGGCATCGGCCCCGTGGTCGCCCGAGATCACCGGGACGTCGAGTCGCTGGCCCCAGAGCTTGAGCTGTTCGATGGCGGCAGCGCGGAAGGTGTCGCAGGCCGCCAGCATCGCCGTCTGGCCCTGCTGGCGGGTGAGGTGGGCGAGTTTTGCGGCCGTGGTGGTCTTCCCCGTTCCGTTGACCCCGACCATCGACACGACCGTGAGGCCCGAGGCCTGCCTGGCGAGCGGGGCTTCGGCCGTGGAGAGGCTGCTCTCGACCTCGCGGCGGGCGATCTCCAGGAAGTCGGTGCCCGAGCGCCCCTGGGTTTCGTAGGCCTTGCGGGCCTCGCGGCAGATCTGCTCGGTGACGGCGGCCCCGAAGTCGGCGGCCAGCAGCGCCATCTCGATCTCCTCCAAGCTCGCCCCGGAGAGCTTCGGCGAAAGGGTGACGATCCGCTTGATCTCGTGGACGAGCTTCTCCTTGGTCTTGGAAAGACCATCCTTGAACTTCTGCAACAGGCCAAACATGGGAAAATGGGGTGGAGGTCAGCCGGGGGTGGGTAAGGGAGGGATGCCGGGGGCGGGACGGGGCACCCGGGCCCGCTGGTTGAGCTTCTCGACGAGCTCGTAGGGAATCATCACTCCGCCGATGAGCGGGCGTCCCTTGTTCATCCCGTGGCAGTCAGATCCGCCGGTGACCAGCAGGTCATGCTGGGCGGCGATCGCGCGGTAGCGGTCGCTGTCGGCCGGGGTGTGGCGGCTATGGTAGCACTCGATGCCATCGAGCCCATCGGCCGCGAGTTGCCCGATCACGTCGTCCGAGCGGTTGAGCCCCGGGTGGGCCATGACGGCCAGGCCGCCCGCCTCGTGGATGAGTGCGATGGCGTCCGCGGCGGACATCTTTGCCTTGGGGACCCAGGCCGGGCGGTTCATCTTGAGATACCGGTCGAAGGCCTCGTCGGGAGAGGTGCAGAACCCTGCCTGGACCAGCGCCCGGGCGATGTGGGGGCGTCCCGGGGCCCGGCAGCCCGCAATGGCGAACACGGCGTCGGCGGTCAGGCCCACGCCCAGCTCGTTGAGGCGGGCGACCATCTGGCGAATGCGCTCCTGCCGGACCTCCTGGTATCGCTGGAGCTCGGAAAGGAATCGCGGGTGGGCCGAGTTGAAGTGGTAGGCCAGGATGTGCAGCTCGGCGCCGTTACGGGCCTGGGCCGTGAGCTCGCATCCGGGGATGAATTCAATCCCGCGCCGCCCGCACGCATCCACCATGTGGGGCACCCCTTCCACGGTGTCATGGTCGGTGAGGGAGATGGCGCGCAACCCGTGGCGGGCGGCCTCCGAGGCCAGCTCCTCAGGCGAGTAGGTGCCGTCTGAGAAACGGGTGTGGAGGTGGAGGTCGGCGAACACGGTGGCGGCGGGTCACTCGGTCCCCTGGCGCGCGGGGCGCATCAGGTCCCCCTTGATGCGGTCCAGGATGCCGTTGACGAATTTCCCGGAATCCTGTGTGGAGAACCGCTTCGCGATGTCGACCGCCTCATTGATGCTGACCACCGGGGGGATGTCCTGGCGGTGGTGCATCTCGTAGACCGCCAGCCGCAGGATGTTCCGGTCGACGGCGGCCATGCGACGGATGTCCCAGTTGAGGGCGTACTTCTGGATCTCGGCATCGATGGCGGCCCGGTTCTCCAGGACTCCCCGGATCAGGGGTTCGGAGAAGAGCCGGATCGAGGCCTCCTCCGCCGTGGGCGGGGGGACCTCGCCGTGGGGGACCGGGGGCTGGGGTGGTTGCTGGCCCTGCGGCGCGTCGTCGCGGAGCCCGGCGAGGCGCTGCGATTCAAAGAAGTGGTTCATGGCCTCCTCCAGGCTCTCGGCCGGGTTGAGATCATGCTGGTAGAGAAACTGAACGGCGCGTTCCCGCGCACGTCGTCGCGTGCCCATGCCAGCAGCTTGCCGGACCCGGCCGGGGGGGAGAAGCAAATTATTCCGGCGCATTTTCGGGCGCGACGAAACCCGCCGCCAGTTGTTAGACTTCAGGGCACTGTTATGCTGACCCAGTACATCACCCTCGCGAAGGAGAACGGGGCAAGCGACCTCCATATCGAGGCAGGGCTGCCTCCGGCCCTGCGGGTCCGGGGAGCGCTTCGGACGCTGGATCAGCCGGTGGCGCCGAAGGATACCCTCGCCATGGCCCAGTCGCTTCTCTCCACGGAGCAGTGGGCCCAGTTCCTGGAACGGCGGTCATACGACCTCGCCCGAACCCTGCACGGGGTCCGGTGCCGGGTGAATGTCCTCCAGACCGCCCGGGGCGTCGGGCTGGCGATCCGCCTGCTCCCGAGCAGCGCGGTCACGCTCGAGAGCCTCAACCTGCATCCCGACCTCCGCCGGTTGGTTCACCCCACTTCCGGATTGCTCATCGTCACCGGCCCGACGGGGTCGGGAAAGTCCTCCACCGTCGCGGCGCTCGTGGAGGAGATCAACCAGTCGGAGGCCCGCCATATCGTCAGCATCGAGAGCCCGATCGAGTTCATCCATCGCCCGAAACGCTCCTACGTCCGCCAGCGGGAGGTGGGACGCGACACCCCCTCGTTCGAGCAGGCGCTGGTGGACGCCCTGCGGGAGGATCCCGACGTCCTGGTGGTGGGGGAGATGCGGGACCCGGAGACGATGCGCCTGACGCTCAACGCGGCGGAGACGGGCCATCTCGTCATCTCCACCATGCACTCCGGCACCGGGGCGGAGGCGCTCCAGCGGTTCGCGGCCGTCTTCCCCCCCGAGGTGCAATCGGCCGTGCGGGCCCAGATCGCCGATGCCCTGGTGGGTGTCCTCGCCCAGCGACTCCGATATCGAAATGACCTCAAACTCAGGGTTCCTGAGTGCGAGTTGATCCTCCCCTCCCACGCGGTCCGAAGCCACGTCCGCAACGGCGACTTCCACAAGATCCTCTCCGCGGTGGAAACCGGCGGGGAGAGCGGGATGTGGACGTTTGCCCGGTACGGAAACTGGCTCGAGGCCCGCAAAACATGGTCGAATCCCGCTCTGGCCCCGGCGGCTCCCGCCGAGGAGTTGGAGGCGGGGACCGACCCGGCACCTGGGCTCTCCCCTCTGAAACCGCGGCTTGCCGGGCTCCCCTCCGCGCTCCCGGGGCCCGTCGCCAGCAAGCCGGAGGCCTCCCCCCAGACCCCCGGGGCTGTCCGCCCGACCGGAGGACGCATCGAGATCGAACCGGTGGAGGGGGCCGTTGATGAACTTCTCCGGAAGCTGGGTCCCCCCTGAGGTCGGAAGCTGAGCGCGGGGTTTTCACGCGTGATGCGTGATCCTGGCGCGTTGGTTTCGGTGGTCCGGTTTCCTTGGCCCCTGTTTGTTGGGTTTTTTTGGGGCGCGGGTGGTTGGCATCTCAGATGCTATTTCAATTGTGCGTCCAACTGTTGGTGTTGGACGTGTTGGTTAGAGAAAGTAGTTGGGAGATGGTCATCGTCCCGTCTGGTCCGATTAGGGGTCGGCACCAGGCGGGACGAATCTTTTTGAGCGGGGCCCGGCGGCCGTCGGGCTACCCGGGGGCCTGGGTGCCGAGGAGTTGGAGATGGCGGACGGTGCGGACGGTGCGGAGGGTGACCAGGGCTGCCTTGTAGCCGGCGGGGGCCGGGAGGTTCCAGAGGCGCCAGGTTTCGCGTGCGGAGGGGTCGTTTCCCGACCAGAGGAGTTCCGCGGGTTCCGTTGGCTTGAGGCTGACGGCGAACGTGTCGAGAGACCGGGAGAGGCCATCCCCCCGGGCCTTGATGTAGGCCTCCTTGCGGCTCCAGCAGGAGAAGAATCCCTCGGCCTGCAGCTCCGGCGGGAGGGAGTGGAGCGATTCGATTTCGGGGGGGGCGAAGTACCGGTCCGCAATCTTCTCCCCCATGACATCCGGTCGGACCTGTTCGATATCGACGCCGAGCTCTCCCGTGAGGGTGAGGGCGTGGAGGGCGAGCCCGTGGGAGTGGGAGAGGTTGAACCGGAGCGGGTGACGCGGAGTGGCGAGGGAGGGTTTTCCGAACGGGTTGAGTGAAAAGGCGATTTCCCGTGCGGGATGGCCCGTGTAGTCCGAGAGGAGAAGCCTGAGGGTGCCGCGGGAGAGGATGAAGGCGTGCCGGTGCCGCTCGAATCGGAACCGCCCCGCGCGGGCAACTTCCTCAGGGGAGAGCACCGCCTCGCAGCGGGCGAGCCGGTCGCGATCCGGGTCCAGCGGGGTGAGCCAGACGTGCACCTCCTCCCGCCCCAGCGGCGGGGGGGTGCCGAGGGCCTCCCAGCAGTCCGGAAAGGGGGGGCTTTGGGCCGGGCTGGCGGGGAGGTCGCTCATCGCGACGCGGTCTTGCCGGCTTCGGAGCTCTCGAGCTTGAGGTTGCTCCAGTAGCCGTATTCGGTTCCCTGGCCGGTGCCGGCGTTCTCGAGTCGGACCACCACTCT
>DMJJ01000115.1 GCA_003452185.1 Verrucomicrobiales bacterium
CCCCTCCGGTGGAAATTGGCGGCTCTCTCACGAGAGCCGCTACGGCCGTCCAAGGTAGCGGGGCATCGTAAGATCCCCGCACTCTTCCTCCCCCTCCCCGGCACCGGTGGCGACGCGCTACGAGGCGGGGTCTGCCGAGGCCCGGGTGGCCGGGGCAGCCTCCTTTCGCAACAGGACCCCCAGCAGGCCGTCGACAAGCCCCTGGGTGCCGCCACCTCCCTGGACTGCAACGTCAGGCACGATGCGGACGTTCCGTTCCCCAACGATCTGCATCAACTGCAGCACCGTGTACCCCTGAGCACCGAGCGACTCAACGCCTGCACGGTACGCCGTGGCCTTGGCCTCGCCGGTGGCACGGATCGCCTCCGCCTCCCCCAGGGCGCGGAGCCGGATGGCCTCCGCCTCGCCGGTCGCCTGCTTGATGTGGGCCCCGGCCTTGAGCTCCGCGATGCTGACCCCTTGCTCCGCACCCACCACCTGCTGCTGGATGTCGGCCAGTGAGGTCTGCCGCACGAGCTGCTGCCGCTGGGTCTGCGCCGCCTCCTGGACCTCATAGGTCTTGCGCTGCTCCTCGGCGATCTTCCGGTCGGTCTGCGTCTGCATCAGCTCGGCCGGCGGGTTGATGTCGCCGATCAGGGTATCGATGGCCTGGACGTCATAGGCCCCGATGGCGGCCCGGATGTGCTCGGCGGCCTCCTGCTGCCGATGGCTGCGGGCCCCCAGGAAGTCGAGGACCGTGTAGTCCTGCGCCGAGTTGCGGAAATAGTTCCCCACAATCGGCTGGAGCACGTGGTCGACCAGGTTCTGCATCGAGCCGACTCGCGAGATGACCTTCGGGGCATCGAGCGCCCCGACGTGGATGATCTGCGACACATCGAGGTTGAAGGCAAACCCATCACGTGACCGGACCGTGATCGAGGAGAGCTTGGCATCGTAATTGTGCGCCTCGCTCCGTGAGGCCCAGTTCAGGACGATGTTGGTCGTCGGGACGAGCTCCACCTTCATGATCCGGGTGTTGAGCGGATGCTTGCCGGGGTACAGCGGTGTGACCCAGACCCCCTTGTGGCCGGAGTTCACCAGGTCGCCATGCTTGAAGTCGGCGCCGCTCACATCCTCATGGGCCATGCCGACGTAGCTGATGACCACGCCGACGTAGCCGATGGGGATCTGGACCATCGGGACCTGCTCCACCTGGACGAACCAGGGGTTGAGGTTCCATGCCCCCGAGAGGAGGATCTGCTCCTGGAGCCCGCGACGGCCGCCTCCCTCCAGGAACGCCTGCGCGTTCTGGAAGTTGTCGTGCCCGGCGATCACCGGGCCGGCGATCTCGCCCGCCTCGATCGGGCGTCCGTCCAGCGTGGTGACGACGCCCACCTGCTCAGGCTCAACCCGCTGCACCTGGAGCTGGTAGGGGCTCATCCCGTGGAGCTCGGCGTTCTCGGCGGTGATCACCGTGAAGAGCGCCGTGTTGATCCGGTAGGTGCCGGCCGTGAGCATCCCGATCTGGCGACCCTTTTCACCCCCGCCGACGAGGAACGCCCGGGCGTCCTGGAACGCGTCGCAGGAGACCACCTTCCCGAGGAGTCGGTCCGAGGGGATCGAGGCACCGTCGGCCGCGATCACCAGGGCGATGTCCCCCTGGTTCACGCGGACCACCGGGACCTTGATGATGCGGTACTGCCACCGCCAGTAGCCGAGATGGATCCCCGGCGGCAGGGTGTCCGCCTGCAGCCCGGCCTCCCCCTCCAGGGCAATGAGCCTGCCCGGGGGAAGTCCTCGCGATGCGAATCGCTTGACCACGATCCCGACCTGGGTTTCACGAATCAGCACCGCCCCGACGAGGAGTGCCGGCAACAGGACCACCACGACCATCCCGACCCCGATCACCAACCCCCACTCCAACGGACTCAGCGCCCCCATCGTCATCAAGACAGATGTGTTCATAGGTATCTCCGACAAGGCGCCGGGACATGGGCGTACGGCAGCGAGCCGTCGCCTGACCCGGCACACGTTTCGAACGGGGAGACCATGTGGCGCCGCCATCCGGCGGGCCTAGAGGATCGCCCTCCCAATTGCCGACGAGGTTAGCTGACGGGCTTGGTCCTGGAAGTGACCTTGGCCATGGTTGCCCACGGCCGTGCGCCCCCTCCCCGAGCCTCGATAGAAGGCCCGGGGAACTTGGGTCCCCCGTGCCGACCCCCAGGAAGGAGGGCCGGCTTAGGCGTGCTGATACTGCACTGAAGACTAAATGCCACCGCCTGGGAAAATGTCAACTGGGTGGCCGCCATCGCTCTGGGTACAAGCCTGTTATGCAGCCGATCCCGAAAGCGAAACAGGCTCCCGGGAGGAGCCGGGAGCCTGTCGTAAAGGAAGGGGAGAGCCGAGGGGCGCTCCAGATCTAGAGCTCGTTCCAGGAGGTCACCAAGAGGTCCCCTCCGACCATGGGGCCAATGCCCGGCAGCGACTCGTCATAATGGTAGCGCCAGTCACCGTTGAGCTGGATGTTCAACCCGACCACGCCGCCGATGAATTGATACCCCGAGCTGCCGCCCGTGCCGAACTCGAGCTCGGCGTTGGGAGCGTAGACCGTCCCGATGAAGGGTGAGGTGCTGCCGGCAGGCTTGAACGTGAACTTGTCGACCCCGGAGGTGGCCAACAGGGTCAGGTCCTTCGGGTTCCCGCTCATGGTGGTGACCGAGCCCCCCACGAAATTCGCCTGCCCGCCGCTGATGTAAATCGTGAGGCTGGCACCAGGGGCGATGACGATGGCCGAGTTGCCTGAAAGGTTGATTCCGCTGGTGACATAGAGGACGACGTTGCCGTTGATGTTCAGCGTCGTGCTGCCACTCATGTTCAGGGATGTGGTCTTGTAGTTCCCCGTCCCGAGCGTGGCGCTGGTAGAAGCCAGCGTCGTCCAGCTGTAGCCGGGAACCGTAACGGCAGGGAAGTTCATGTTCGCGTCATCCTTGAACCACCCCGGCTTGATCCCCGATTTTCCGGCGGCAAACCACGCCAGATCCCCCGCCCCGCCCGGGGCAAAGGACGTGACATTACCGCCCGGGCCGCTCTGGAGATGCCCGAACACCTGGCCGGCCCCCAGGGCAAACGAAGCCGTGCCGTTTTGGGCCACATCCCCGTTGTCCTTGTGCTTGGTGACATCGTACAGGCCGCCGGTGCTGTAGAGCGGATTCGACGAGTCGTAGCTGTCAACAAAGAGCGGGTTCCCGTTGAACTCGATCTGCCCCTTCACGGTGATCGCCCTCTTGAAACCGCCGCTCGTGAGCTTGGTCGTGACCTGCACCTTGCGGGTGAGATAGCTCCCCCGGGTCGGCATCAGGACGTAGGAGTAGGCCGTGATCACCGGCGGCACCGTCTTGCTCATGTAGACCGTGTAGTAGTCATCGTCGACGTACGTGGTCTTGTAATAGTTGGTGGCGCTGGCGGTCCATCCCTGGGAGGCCAGATTGGCCCAGTTCCATTTGTAATGGGAGATTGCCTCCTCGATCCCCGACTCGGCGATGTGCAATGCCCCCTCCCAAAGGTCGTTTCGACGGGAGTAGATCACGTTGTGGTTGGTGAACAGGAGATATCCGGCGAGCGAGCTCGTCAGGACGATCAGGGTGAACAGCGTCAGGAGAAGTGTGTTCCCCTCCTGGTGCCGCAGACGACGGCGGATGGCTGGGATGGTTCTCGGTTTCATGATGTCGGGCTCCTGTTTCGGTTGCGGATCGCGCGGGTTGCAAAAGGGCCAGGCTAATGCTTTCGGATGACCGCCTTGGTCCCCACCAGGATCTCAGTCTGGTCGGGCAACCCCGGAACCGTGCGGGAAAGGGTCAGGGTGAGGGAAATCAGCTTGGTGGTGGAAATATCGGCCACCGGCCAGATGTCATACCCGCCCCCCACGGGGTTCCGTTGATAAAGGTTCACCTGAAGATCCTTCACGTTCCGAAGCAACACCCTCGAGTTCCCGGAATAGGTCCGTGTCCAGGTCTGAAGATCCGGGCTGTAAACATACTGCACGGTGGTGCCGTCCAGGTTCTGCAGCACCAGGACGTTGTTCGTATAGCTTTGGAGTGAGACCGACTGGCGGGTGTCGGTCTTGAACTGCTCCAGGGCGACGCGACTCGTCTGCTGGAGCTCGCAATGGTTGCCGACGAAGATGAAGTTTCGGGCGAAGAACACCGAGAGGAACCCCACCATGCTGAAAACGACCCCCCCGATCGCCATCGCCACGAGCATTTCGACCAGCGTGAAGCCGTGGCGCCGCCCGGGGGGCGTCGTCACCAGAGGTGCGGAGGCATGCGTCGGGATCATAATCGCATCGGGGATCAGAAAGGCTGGGGCTTCAGGGCGGCGGGGCGGGTCACTCGTAGTTGTGAAGGCCGTACTGTGCGACGAAGGTATGCATGGTTCGGTAGTTCGAGACCCCCGCTGAAACCCACGATACCGTGGCCCGCACCGTCCTCATGTTGGTGCTGTAGTTGTACCCACCCGGAGCCGCGTCCACCGTGAACGTTCCGGTGTAGACCACGCCGGAAGGATCCGCCCCGTTGGTTCCGGGATCGAAGTAGGCGGTGAAATTAGTCGGATAAAAGCCGTTGCTGTTGATCTGTTCCCAGGAATAGAGCCGCGCCGTCTCCAACTTCTCCGAGAGGATCTCGCAGCCGCGGGAATTCTCACGGGCAGTGCGGACCTCGTTCAGCCCAAAGCCCATCGCGGCAAACAGGGCGAGAAACCCCGCCGTGAGGATCGCGATCGCCACCAGCGTCTCGAGGAGACTGAACCCCCCGGAACCCTGGGTTTGGGCCTCCGGCCCGCTCCCGCCCTCCTGAATCTGAATGTCGGTTCTCATTACATCCCTCGAAACCTCGCGCAAGCCGGACCTCCCCTCTCAATGGGGGGGACTCAACCCACGAACTCCCTCTTCTTAAAGCAGCGGACATGCCATGAAGGAGAACCTGCTCAAATTGGGACAAAACGGTCCCGATGGCTCCATCCCAAGGCAGGCAGGGGGACCCGGCTGTCCCGAGCGCGGACATGGGGTGACCACCTCCCGTGCGGACTCGGGACACCTTCCACGGCCCGGGGGCGGGGATCCCTCTTCACACCCGCAGGTCGGATCGCTACGGTGCCGGCCGCATGGCGACAAGATCCTGGTTTGTACGCGGCGACATCGACGGCTTCTTCGGGCTGTTCATCGACAATCTTCTCCAGCTCATGGTCATCACCGTCCTGGGGGAGGCGGTCTGCGGGTTCCCGCCCGAGATGATCCATCATCGGATCCTCCCGGGGGCCGCCCTCTCGATCCTAGTTGGAAACCTCTTCTACGCCTGGCAGGCCAGGCAGGTGGCGCTCCGCACCGGACGGTCAGACGTCACCGCACTCCCTTACGGCATCAACACCCCGAGCGTCATGGCGTTCCTCTTCCTGGTCATGGGCCCCGTGTACCAGGAGACCAAGGACCCGGAGGCCGCGTGGCGCGCCGGATTGCTGGCCTGCTTCCTCAGCGGCGTGATGGAGATCGTGGGGGCGTTCTGCGGGGACTGGCTTCGCCGGCACACCCCGCGAGCGGCCCTGCTCTCCGCGCTCGCAGGAATCGCGATGACCTTCATCGCCATGGGATTCGTGTTCCAGCTCTTCGCCTCCCCGGCGATCGGGCTCTTCCCCCTCATGATGATCCTGGTGGGATACGCCTCCCGCACGAAGCTGCCGTTCGGGCTCCCCACCGGATTCGCCGCGGTCGCCGTCGGCACCGCCATCGCGTGGGGCCTGAAGGCCGCCGGCCATGGGCCGCTCGCCCCCCCGGGGCCCGTCTGGCAGCCGCACCTCCATCCACCAACCCCCTCGGTCACAGCCCTCCTCGCCTCCATCGGCTCTCCGGAAGGGTGGCGGTTCCTGGCGGTCATCCTCCCGATGGGGCTCTTCACCGTGATCGGATCGCTTCAGAATCTCGAAAGCGCCGAGGCTGCTGGAGATCGTTTTGAAACCCGGCCGTCGCTCCTCGCGAATGGGATTGGCACCCTTTGCGCGGCCTGCTTTGGCAGCCCCTTTCCAACCACCATCTACATCGGGCACCCGGGATGGAAGGCCATGGGGGCACGGGAGGGGTATTCCGTGCTCAACGGGGTGTTGATCTCGCTCCTCTGCCTCATGGGAGGGGTCACCCTGGTGCTGCGAGGGATCCCGGTCGAGGCGACCCTCGGCATCCTGCTTTGGGTGGGGTTGATCATCACCGCCCAGGCGTTCCAGGAGACGCCCAAGGCGCATGCCCTTGCCGTGGCGATTGGGTTTGTCCCATCGCTCGCAGCCTGGGGGTTGCTGCTGGTTGAGACCTCCCTCCGCGCCGCCGGATCGGATCTCTTCACCGCCGCCCCCAAGTTTGGCGCCGACCTGTTCATCCACGGGATAATCGCGCTCAACCAGGGGTTCATCCTGACCTCGATGCTCTTCTCCGCCATCCTCGCCTTCAGCATCGACCGGGAGTTCCTGAAAGCCGGCTTCTGGGCGGTCGCCGGGGCGCTGCTCTCCGCGGCGGGCCTCATCCACGCCTATGCCCTCACCCCCAAGGGGGTCGAGGGACGGTTTGGGTGGAGCGCCGCCCCGGAGTTCACCCTGGGATACGGGCTCACCGCGGGGCTGCTGTTCGTGCTGCACGTCCGCGCTTCGCGGGCGGGATGATCGAGCGCGGGGGCGTCAACATCCTTGCATTTGAAAAGCCGCCGGAGTTGGGTGGCAGACATGTTTCCGTACACAGCCCTTGCAGGGGAGCAGAAATGGCAACCGGGTCCCTATCCGGGCGTTCAACTGCTCATCCTCCACCGCAATCCCGCCACGGGAGGGGTGACCGTGCTTCGCCGGTTCCAAGCCGGCGTCACCATCCCCGCCCACACCCATCCCCTCGCGAACGAGACGGCCTATGTGCTCGAGGGGGAATGGGAGGAATCAGGAGTCGTGCATCGCAAGGGGACCTGCTTCTTCGCCCCCAAGGGGGAGCTCCATGGTCCCCACATCGCCCGAACGGAGGTCCTCAGCCTGACGGTGTTCGACGGCCCGCTGACCGTCGCCTGACCCGGCGTCGCGTGGCTCAGCGCCAGGTCGAGGCAAGCCGCCACGCCTCGATGGAGGAGAGGCGCGGGGCCCCGAAGGCTTCGATCCGCCGCGCCCCCGGAGAGGGGAGCACCAGCGTGGTCAGCACCTGCACCCCGTCATCCAGGAACACCTCCACGGAGCAGGCGTCCACGAGGAGATGGAGCTGATGGGCTGCGCCAGGGTCGGCCAGCGGGGCCGTGGTGACGCCGGAAAACCGGGGGTTGAACGAGCGGTGCCCCGACTTCGAACGGTCGACGGAGAGCCGCCCCTGGTCCCGGTCGATCGCGATGAGCACCTCCTCCCCCTCGCCCGCATAGCACCTCAGCCCCTGGATCCCGTGGGAGGCGGCAGGGAGGGCCACCCGCATCTCGAACCCTCCCTCGTGCAAGCCGACGCGATCGAGCCACCGGTTGGCGGCCTCGAGAGACCCGCCCCCGAATCGGAGGCGTGGCCCGCGCAGTGTGGCCAGCTCCCGCACCGGACGCTGCGTCAGTCGGAGCCCCTCCGGCAACCGGCGCAACCCGAGCTCCCGCGGAATCGACATCGCGCTCCGCCACGGGGCCGTCGGAACATCGTTCGCGTACTCCCAGTTGCTCATCCACCCCAGCCAGAGGCGACGGCCATCCCGCGACGGCACATCGCTCCACGACACCGCGGCATAGAAGTCGCGTCCCCTGTCGGCCCAAAGGCCCGGGGCCCCCGGAGCCGTGGGATACGTGGGATCGAGATGAAAGCCGGTGCCGTCGAAGTCCCCCACAAAGTACTGGCACCCGGAGCCGCCTCCCGGGGCGCCCGATCCGACATTCACCGTGAGGACCCATCGGCTCCCGCCACCCGCCCCGTCCACCCGCAGGGGGAACAGGTCGGGGCACTCCCAGATCCCGGTGGTGGAGCCCGCGGGGCCGAAGTCGCTCAGGTGAGTCCACTCCTTCAGGTTGGGGGAGGCATAGAACCGGACCTGCCGGTGGACGGGCCAGGAGACGACCATCACCCAGCGGTGCGTCGGCTCGTGCCAGAAGACCTTCGGGTCCCGGAAGTCCTTCTCCCCGATGTCGAGCACCGGGTTGCCCGCGTACTTGGTCCAGGTGCGGCCACGGTCGGTGCTGTAAGCGATCTGCTGGTTCTGGAGCGGTCGCTCCGTGTAATGGCCGGTGTAGATCGCCACCAGCGGAGGGTGCCCCTCCTTACCGAACCCTGTTGTGTTCTTCCAGTCGACCACGGCGCTGCCGGAGAAGATCATCACCCCACCCTCCTCGGGGAGCGCGAGCGGGAGAGCCTCCCAGTGGAGGAGATCGCGGCTCACCGAGTGCCCCCAGCTCATGTGGCCCCATCGGTCCCCGAAGGGATTGTACTGATAGAAGAGATGATACTCGCCCTCGTACCAGACCATCCCGTTCGGATCGTTCATCCAGTTCGTTGCGGGGGTGAAGTGGAACTGCGGCCGATAAGGCTCCCGGTACAGGTCGGCCGACCGGAGCCGGCCGGCAGGCAGACTCAGGATCAGGAGGGTGAGGATCGGGGTGACGAGGAGGGCTCGCATCAGGGGCTGGATCATAGGGGGTGGCGGGGATCGACCGTGGTCATCAATGGGTGCGGAGAGCTTGGGAGAAACAGGGACCGGAGGGAGTCCGGCAGACGGGGGGTTGCCCCGGGGCAGGAGGCGACGTGGGAAGCCACCTGGTTGGCGGCATGGCTCACCCGCTCGGCATCCCACCCGGAGAGCAACCCGAGGGTGACCGCCGCCGTGAAGGAGTCGCCCGCCCCGACGGTGTCACGAACCTGGGTCGGCACCCCGGGGTGATCGGCCCAACGCCCGTCGGCCAGCACCAGGCTCCCGGCCCCGCCCCGGGTCATGACCACGGCCCTCAGACCGTGGTCGGCGGCCATACGCCCGAGGCAGGTCGCAGGATCGCGGGGAAGACCGAGGGCTTCCGCCATTCGGGGCAGCTCCTGCTCGTTCACCTTCACGACATCCGCCAGCTCGATCGATTCACGGATCACTTCGGGCGAATGGTATTCCTGCCGGAGGTTCACATCCAGCACCTTCAGGGCATGGGGCCGCGCCGCGCGAAGCAATCGACGGATCGCCGACCGCGACGGCACGCAGCGTTGGGCGAGCGTGCCGAAGCAAATCGCATCCGCCCCGCCCACGATCTCGACCGCCGCGGCCTCCCCCCGCAGATTGTCCCAGGCCACTCCCTCCCGGATGCGAAACCGGGGCTCCCCTCCGACTCCCACCTCCACCTCGACCGTGCCGGTGGGAAGCGAGTCATCCCGCTCCACGCACCCGGTGGACATCCCCATTCGGTGCAGCTGCTCCAAGAGCTCCGCCCCCGCCTCATCACGCCCCACCCGGGAGACCACCCACGCCTCCGCCCCCATCGAACCGGCATGAAACGCGAAGTTCGCGGGAGCCCCCCCGACCTCCCGACCGCCGGGGAGCAGATCCCAGAGCAACTCCCCCATCCCCACCACCCGGCAGCTCACGCGACCGGCCCTCCCGCAAGCGACGCCGCGTCCCCCGCACCCGTGCGCTCCGCCGCCCTGGAGGAGAACCGCCGCTGGATCTCCTCGAGAGAAACCCCCTTCGTCTCCGGAACCCCAAACCAGACCCACGCCAGCTGCAATGCCATCATCGCACAGAAGAAGAGGAAGACGTTCCCCGGGGGAAATGCGCTCACCATCCGGGGGAAGAACGTCGTCAGCACCGCCGCGAAGATCCAGTGCGTGAAGCTCCCCAACGCCTGCCCCCCGGCACGGTGACGATCCGGGAAGATCTCCGAGATGAACACCCAGATCACCGCTCCCTGCCCGATCGCATGGGCGGCGATGAAGGCGAAGATGCAGCCGGGCACCATCGCAAAATGCCCCGTGATGAACCCCCACCCCGCGAGCCCCAGCGACAGGATGTACCCGACCGATCCGATCAGCAGGAGGGTCCTCCGCCCCAGGTGATCGATCAGCCAGAGGCCGGCGAAGGTGAACACCAGGTTGGTGATCCCGATTCCCACCGACTGCAGCAGCGCCGCCTTGGCTCCCAGGCCCGCGAGTTCGAAGATCCGGGGGGCGAAATAGAGGATCGCGTTGATCCCGGAGAGCTGGTTGAACGCCGCGATCAGGAGCGCGAGCAGGATCGGCGTGCGGAGCTCCCGGGTCCAAAACCGTCCTGACGACCGGGCCACCCCCCGGCTGGCGGCGAACTCCGAGGCCGCGTTTTCGAGCTCCCCCCGCGTGGCCCCCGGCCGGATCAGCCCCAGCACCCGGATCGCGGCCTCGCGATCCCCCTTGCGCGCAACCAGCCAGCGGGGGCTTTCGGGAAGCCCAAAGCAAAGGAGCGTGTAGAGGATGGATGGAAAGGCCGCCACCCCGAGCATCCAACGCCATGCATTCTCCCCGACCCCCGACAGGAGGGCGTTGGAGAGAAAGGCCACCACGATCCCAAACACGATGTTGAACTGGAACATACCGGCCAGGCGGCCCCGCTGTGCCGGAGGGGCGATCTCGGAGATGTAGAGCGGCGCCACGACGGTCGAGATCCCGATCCCCACCCCGCCCACCACCCGGGCCAGGATGAACGTGATGACATCCGGGGCCAGCCCGCTCCCGACGGCCGAGACCCAATAGAGCACCCCGATCCCCAGCAGCGTCGGCCGCCTCCCAAACCGGTCCGTCGGCCACCCCCCGACCAGCGCCCCCAACACCGTTCCATAAAGCGCCGAACCCATCGCGATCCCATGCATCCCGGGACCCAGGTGCCAGAGCGACTGGATGGTCTGCTCCGCCCCCGAGATCACCACCGTGTCGAATCCAAACAGGAATCCCGCGAGCGCCGAGGTGATCGCCCAAAGCCAGATGCGCCCGCTCATCCGCTGTTCCCGCGAGGCGGACGCGTCGCGCCCGGGGCCGCTGCCTGTGTTGAGGTTCATGCCCCAAGGGAACCCCATCCCACCC
>DMJJ01000203.1 GCA_003452185.1 Verrucomicrobiales bacterium
CGGATGGGAATCGTCACCCCGGCCGGGGATGGGGAGGCGACCATCACAGCCCGCCTCTCCGACGGCCCCAAGGCGGAGATCAAGGTCACGGTGCGGGATGCCCGGATGGCCACCCCCGTCAACTTCCCCAATCAGGTGGTGCCGATCTTCACCAAACTCGGATGCAATTCCGGCGGCTGCCATGGCAAGGCGAGCGGGCAAAACGGATTCCGCCTCTCGCTCCTCGGCTTTGAGCCAACCGAGGACATGGACCACCTCGTGAAGGAGTCGCGGGGACGGCGTCTCTTCCCGGCCGCTCCGGACCAGAGTCTGCTCCTCCTGAAGGCCATTGGCGTCCTGCCACATGGGGGCGGCAAACGCCTTGAGGCCGACTCCCGTGATTACCAGGTGATCCGCCGCTGGATCGCCCAAGGGATGCCCTACGGCAAGAAGACGGACCCGACCGTGGATCGAATCGATGTGTACCCCCTGGAACGGGTCATGGCCCGGAACGGCGACCAGCAGCTCATCGTCACGGCGCACTACACGGACGGCACCAGCGAGGATGTCACCGCCAGCGCACAGTACGACTCGAACGACAAGGACCTCGCCCAAGTGGATGCCGCCGGCCTGGTCCGGATCGTCGGCCGTGCGGGGGATGCCGGGGTCATGGTCCGCTACCAGTCGCAGGTCGCCGTGTTCAACGCCGCAGTCCCCCTGGGGGCTGAGGTGGCAAAACTTCCCCCCGTCCGCAACCTCGTCGATGAGGCGGTATTCCGAAAGCTCAAGGCGGTTGGGATGCCCCCGTCGGAACTCTGCGACGACAGCACCTTCATCCGCCGCGTCACCCTCGACATCGCGGGCCGTCTTCCCACGCCCGAGGAGACCCGCCGGTTCCTGGCGGACACCCATCCCAACAAGCGCGATTACCTGGTCGATGCCCTCATCGACAGCCCCGAGTACGCCGACTATTTCGCGAACAAGTGGGGGGCCCTGCTCCGCAACAAGAGGACCAGCGATGCCCAGGCGCACTCCACGGTCGGGTTCCACGATTGGATCCGTGACAGCCTCCAGGAGAACAAGCCCTACAACCAGTTTGTTGCCGAGATTCTGGCCGCCAGCGGCGACATGAGCGAGAACCCGCCGGCCACCTGGTATCGGCAGGAGCGGGACACCACGAGCCAGCTTGAGGACACGGCGCAGCTCTTCATGGGGACGCGCATGAAGTGCGCCCAATGCCACCATCACCCATTTGAAAAGTGGAGCCAGGCGGACTACTACAGCCTGGGGGCCTTCTTTTCCCAGGTGGGACGGAAGGCGGGTGACCGGCCGGGGGACGAGGTGATCTTCCACAAGCGCGGGATCGCCTCCGGAACGAACAAGAAGACCAACGAGAAGGTCAAGCCGACCCCCTTGGGAGGCAAGCCCCTGGATCTCCCCCCGGACGCCGACCCACGGCAGGCCCTGGCGGCCTGGCTCGGGAGCAGCGACAACCCGTTCTTCGCCAAGTCGCTCGTCAACCGCTACTGGAAGCACTTCTTCAACCGGGCGATCGTCGAGCCCGAGGATGATATTCGGGACACCAACCCGCCCTCCAACCCGGAGCTCTTCAACACGCTGGCCCGTCACTTCATCGACAGCGGATTCGACCTCAAGGATCTTGTCCGGACCCTCTGTCACTCCTCCGCCTACCAGCTGAGCGCCGTGCCGAACGAGTTCAACGCCCAGGACCGCCAGTTCTTCTCCCGCTATTATCCCAAGCGGCTGACCGCCGAGGTGCTCCTCGACAGCATCGACGAGGTGGCGGCGGCCCACACCCCCTTCCCCGGAACACAGGAGGGCACCCGGGCCGTCCAACTCCCGGACAACAGCTTCAACGCCGGCTCCTACTTCCTGACGGTCTTCGGCCGTCCGGATGCGACCTCGGCATGCGAGTGCGAGCGATCCCAAGATGCCAGCCTCGCCCAGAGCCTCCATCTCCTGAATTCGAAGGACATCCAGGCGAAGCTCAGCTCGGACGCCGGACGCGCCGCCCGCCTCGTCACCCAGGGCTCGCAGAGCGACCAAAGCAAGATCGAGGACCTCTACTATCTCGTCTTCTCCCGCGCCCCCAAGGCGGATGAGGTGGCCACGGCGGTTCAACACCTGGCGCGACGGACCGAGGGGGCCCGCGAGCCCAAGGAGACCGCCGCACGGAAGCGGGAAGCCTACGAGGACATCCTCTGGGCGCTCATGAGCAGCAAGGAGTTTCTCTTCAACCATTGACGGCTCCAGATCGCAGTCGAAGCCCGTCGGCGGAGTATGTCCCGTTTCCGCTGACCCAACCCCTCACCCGGCCCACTGGCCGCATGATGCCCCACCCCCTCCGGCTGAACCGGACACACCCTTTGTTACGATGCGGTCTCGCCGCCCTCTGCCTCGCCTTCCTGGCGGGCCAGGTGGGCGCGCAACTTCCCGTCGCACGCCTCGACACGATTTTCCCCCCGGGCGGCAAGGCCGGCCAGGAGGTGGAGGTCACCCTCGGGGGGGCGGAGCTCGACGACCTGGCGGGAATCCGGTTTTCACGGGAAGGGCTCACCGCCCGCCCCGTGACGGGAAACCGGGTCGTGATCAAGATCGACCCCGGGGTTCCACCCGGCACCTACGAAGCCCGGGCCTGGGGGCGGTTCGGCATCTCGAACCCACGGGCCTTCTGCGTCGGCGACCTGCCGGAATCGGTTGAACCCCAGACCAACGGGCTCCCCTCGACGGCCGCCCCGATCGCCCCCGGCTCCTGCGTCAACGGCAAGGCCACCCCCGCGAAATCAGATTACTTCCGGTTCGCTGCCAAACAGGGGGAACGGTGGTTCATCGAGTGCCAGGCCGCCGAGATCGACTCCCGGATGGAGCCCTCGGTCTGGGTCCTCTCCGACGCCGGCCGCGAGCTCGCCCACACCCGGCGGGGAGGCTTGATCGATTTCACAGCCCCCTCGGACGCGACCTACCTCATCCGGGTTCACGACTTCCTGAACCAGGGAGGCGAGGATTACTTCTATCGCCTGATGCTCTCCCGCCGGCCCCACATTGACTCCATCCGGCCGCTGCTTGCCCGCCCAGGCACCAACCAAACGTTCACGCTCGTGGGACGGAACCTTCCTGGGGGCACCCCGGTTCCGGGGCTCAAGCCCGGAGGAATCGCCCTGGAGGAGCTCACCGTGCAGATCGACGTCCCGGGGGACGAGCTCTCCAGGGTCTCACTTCAGACCAGCCGACGGGTTCGCCCCAACGGGGGGAGCGCCGACGGGTTTGACTTTGTTCTCCCCTCCACCAACGGGGTCTCGAACCCGGTCTTCCTGACCTTTGCCTCCACCGGCACCCCGCTCCTGGAGCAGGAGCCCAACGACGATGCCGCCCATGCCCGGAAGCTCTCCCCCCCGGTCGAGGTCTCCGGGGGGTTTCAGTCCCGGGGGGACATGGACCTCTACACCTTCGAGGCCCGCAAGGGGGAGGTGTGGCAAATCGACCTCCTCTCCCAGCGTCTCGGGTTTCCCACGGATCCCGCACTGACCCTCCAGCGGGTGACCCGCGGGCCCAAGGGAGAGGAGCAGGCCTCCGACGTCGCGGAGGTGACGGATGGGGAAGGAAGCCTCGGAGGTCTTGAGTTCAAGTCGGCCAGCGGCGATGTCGCCCTGCGCTTTGACGTGAAGGAGGAGGGAACCTACCGACTGGCGGTCCGCGACCAGGCTGCGGTGCCGCGGGAGGAGACCCCCCGCGGCTATATTCTGCGAATCCGCGCCCCGCAGCCCGACTTCCGCCTTGCGGCGATGCCCGTGGCCACTCCCCCTGCCGCCAAGGACTCGAAGGAAGTGAGGCTCGGGATGTCGCTCCTCCGGGCAGGGGGGACGACGGCATTCCGCGTTTACGCCTACCGCCTCGAAGGGCTCGACTCCGACATCGAACTCCAGGTCGAGGGGCTTCCGCCCGGCGTCACCTCCCCCGGGGCGCACATCCCGGCGGGGGCCAGCACGGCGCTTCTCCTACTGCAGGCCGAGGAACACCTTGCCACGTGGACCGGCCCGGTGCGGATCCTCGGAAAGGCGACTGCCCCCCAGGGGGCGAAGCTCCTTAGGGAGGCCCGTGGGGCGACCCTGCTCTGGGGCACCGGCAACTATGAAACCGACGGGCCGCAGTCTCGAATGACCCGTGGCCTCGCGTTGGGAGTCCTCGGGGAGGATCCCACCCCGCTCCGCATGGCCCCCGCAGATCCGAAGCCCTTCGAGGCCACGGTCGGAGGCAAGCTCACGATCCCGATCCAGCTGACGCGGAACGCCGAGTTCCCGGGCCCCACAAAACTGCGCCTCCTGGGCCACCCCGCCCTGGGCACAGGCAAGGAGCTCGATGTCGACAAGGGGGCCACCAACGGGGTGTTTGAAGTCGACCTCTCCGCCATCAAGATCCCCGAGGGGGAGCATCTTCTCCATATCGAGACGCAGACCGGCCTGCAGGCACCCCGGAGCCCGTCGGCCCTTCGCGCCGCGGAGGAGTCGGTGAAGGGAGCCGAGGCAAAACTCGTCTCCCTGCGGCAGGCGGTCGACAAGGCCAAGGCGGCTGCCGCCGAGAGCGCCAAGGGGCTGGAGAAGGCGGAGGCCGACGCCAAGTCGGCGCCCGACAAGACGGATGATCTGAAGCGGGCCCGCGATGCCAAGACGGCTGCGGACAAGGAGCTCGCAACCGCCTCCGCCCAGGTGGCCGAGACCGAGTCCGCCCGGGCAGCCGCTCAGGAACGGATCAAGCAGAACGCCAAGCGGGACTACAACGAACTCTTCTATTCCGCTCCCCTCCGCGTCAGAATCGCGGCCGCGAAGCCCCCCGAGAAACCGAAGTCATGAGCCGCCGCCGCGCATCCTCCCGTTCCGCCACGGACCCGTCGTCCCGTCGCCCCGTCGCATGGATCCTTCCCCTCGTGGCCACCCTCCTCCGCTCCGCTCAGGGCGAGGCCGAGGCTGCCGAGCCGGCGGCGCCCGCAGGCCCCAAGCCGATCCAGGTCACGGTGATCCAGCGGACGTCCCCCGTCGATTTCGAGAAGGAGGTCCTGCCGATCCTTCGCACCAGCTGCCTGGCCTGCCACAACCGCACCAAGGCCAAGGCCGACCTCGTTCTTGAGACCCCGGCCGACATTCTCAAGGGAGGTGAATCGGGCCCCGCGGTGGTTCCCCGCAAAGGAGCCGAGAGCCTTCTTCTCAAGGTGTCGGCCCATCAGGTCAAGCCGTTCATGCCCCCCAAGGATAACAAGGTCGAGGCGGTCGACCTGCAGCCCGAACAACTCGGCCTGCTCCAGCTCTGGATTGACCAGGGAGCCACGGGGGAGGTTCGCGGCGAGCGGCTCGTCGTCTGGGAGTCGCTCCCCCCGGGAGTCAACCCGATCCTCTCCGTGGCGATGAGCGCCAACGGCCAGGTCGCTGCCTGCGGCCGGGCCAACCAACTCACCCTCTATCATCTGCCGACCCGGCGGCTCCTCGACCGGCTCACCGACCCGGAGCTGATCAAGTCGGGACTCTACACGAACCCCGGAGTGGCCCACCGGGACATGGTCAACGCCCTCGATTTCGCCCCCGACGGGTCGATGCTCGCCTCGGGTGACTACCGGGCGGTGAAACTCTGGCAGCGCAGGTCGGAGGAGAGCCGGCGATTCCTTCAGTCGACCAGTGGAGTGCCAGCCACGGCCATCGCGGTGCTCCCCGGGGCACAGCGTATCGTCACCGGGGACGCCACGGGGCATGTCACCCTCTGGAACGCGGCCACCGGTGCCGCCGAGGCATCCTGGCCCGCCCACGGACACGGGATTGTCAGCCTGGGGGTCTCACCCGAAGGCAAC
>DMJJ01000204.1 GCA_003452185.1 Verrucomicrobiales bacterium
CCAGAGCCCGCTCGGCTGCAGACGAAAGACCGCCTGACCGGCATGGGCAGGGGAGGCGGCGAAGAAGTTGGCGAACGTCGGCGGACTGGAGGAGTCGACGGAGAAGCCGGCGAGGTTGAGCGACCCCTTTACCCAGTCCCGGACCGGCACCACCGGCCGACCATGGACATGCCACGTCACCGGGGTGGCTGCGGTCGACTTCACCAGGTAGCTCCTCCCACCATGCACCGCGAAGAGGGTCGTCATGGCAGGGTTCCCCTGGGCCACGGGGAAGTAAGTCAGCCAATCCGGGGACCCCGGCAGCAGCTTGCTGACATCCTGAAGGAACTGCACGGTGTTGAAGCGGCGGTTCCACGCCCAGACGCTCTCCACAGGAAGCCCGCCAAACACCGAATCGCAGTCGCGGGGCTCAGGCTGGACTTCGAGGAACACCGCGTTCCACCCCGGCTGGAGGGTGACGGTCTGGGTGGCCCACTGGGCGCGCGCCGTGACCGCGGAAAGGCAGCCAGCCAACGCCAGCAGCAACGGAAGGAACACCCCGCGGAGCCGGGGCGCCAGCGAAGGGTGGGAGGCCGATTGTTTCAGGATGGCAACCATGGCGGTGCAGGCGTTGAGGTTGGTGCGCACGGGCGACGGGGAAAGGTTCATTGGCCGATCACAGCGATCCGGTAGAAGTAGGGCCCCTCCCCCACCGCCGTGGTGTCGTAATATTGGTTGGCCGGCGGATTGGCCGCCTGGCCCTGACCCAGCGGGGCAAAGCCGCCCAGGAGGTCGCGGGAGCGAAGGATGCGGTAGACCTTCCCAGGCTGGCTCGACCAGACGATGTGAGCCCCGCCTCCCACCACCGGCTCCACCGCGATGAACGCGAGCTGGGAGCCGGGATCATTCGGGTTCGTCCCCGCGAGCATCTCCGAAAGGTTGCTCATCCCGTCCCCATCCGGGTCTGCATTCGGATCGACCCCCAGATGACCGAAATACTGGAGCTCCCAGGCCTTCAGCAACCCGTTGACATCGTAGGCCGAGGCCCCGGTGGGGGAGAAGTCGACGCGATCAAACCGGCCGCGGTCCTTGCTGGTGATCGACAGGGTGCCGAGCGCCGGGCTGGTGTAGAGAATCTTCGCCCCGTTGAACGTCACCGTCGAGCGATCGAACGTCTGGACGGCCGGCAGCAACCTCAGCCGGTCCACGGCCGTGACAGCAAACCCCGGCAGCTCGGTCTCACACGGGATGAAGAGCACGTAGGAAAACTGGTCGTTCAGGTTGGTGAGGGTGGCCTGCAGCACGAGCGGGGGAAACCCCGCCGGACGGAGAATCGTGACGGAGAGCACCCCGTTGGTCTGCCTCACCCCCTGGGCATCGGAAACAATCCCATACATCACCAGACTGGGCTCCGGAATCCCGTCGGCCGAGCATTTGGATCCCCCCAGGCCAAGCGCAGCAAGCGCCAGTGTCAGCAGACTCAGCGCCCGACGTATCCGTGATCGCCCCGCCGGCAGGGTTTCAGTCGTGCGGCGCTTGGGTCCAATAGGTGTATTCATGGTCTGCACGGTTTGTTTCACCTCCTACTACAAGAAATGTTTTAAGTCGGACCACGCGAAGATGACTTTTCTTTTTGGCATCGGTCCGAGGAAGCCGGGGGGGGGCGGAACTGAATCAAAAGGGCATTACGCCGGGAGGGATGAAGGCCAAGGCGGAACGGATCAGAGCGTCACGGCAGTGGGCTGCCGGGACGAGCTCCGGGGCTGGGAGGGAGGGAGGGGCCGGGAAGGCCCTCTGGAGCGGCCTGCGGCTCGCTTTTCCACGGCCCCTGAACGGGCCGATCCGGGCGATCCCCCTGACCCGCGGGGTCGGGGTCGGCTGCCAGGCCCCGCCCGAGCAGGCAGCTGGGGCAGAGTCCACGAGGGGACGTCCCTGGGAGGGGACGCCCGCAATTGCGGCACTGGGGGGTGGCTTCGGTCATGGGCGCACGGGGGGTTCTACAGCAATTATCCCCGCTCGGACCGCCGGAACCGAACACGAGCCGGCATCCCGCCCCAGAATGCGATTTCAGAAGGAGAAGCGAAGGGTCAACCCTGAAGGACACTGATCAGGTAACGAATCTCCGAGTCGACTTCGGAAGGATGCCCCACCGTTTGCGCCACCTCCTCGCGGAGCAGCTCGCGATAGCGGCTCCGCATCCGTCGGACCACCCCCTTGAGGGCGGCTTCCGTCATGCCGAGACGCGCCGCCATCTCGGCGAACGAGACCGTCCCGCGGTCCTCGACCAGAAACACCTTGAGGCTGTCGAACTTCCCGGCCGCGCCGGAGGCAGCCGACTCTTCCTCGAGGCGCCGGAGCACGGTCTCCAAGAGGCTTTCAACCCACCGCTGCTCAAAAGCCCGCTCCGGAGTCACGCCCGTAGCGACCGGCTCCAGGTCGAATCGGTCCTCCGCAATCAGGGCATCGAGGGAGAAGGCGCCCTGACCGGACCCACGCTTCTGGCGCTGGCCCCGCTCCCACTGGTTCACCAGGAAGTTGTTGAGGGCCGTCAGCAGGAACGTCCGAAAACGGCCCCGCTCCCGGTCGGCCGATGAGAGGGTGTTTTTCTCGAGAATGTGCGCGAAAAAGGCCTGCGTCAGGTCCTGGGCTTCATCAGGATTGTTCCCACGCCTGCGGATGTAGGAGTAGAGGGGATACCAATAGGCCCGGCACAGGTGCTCCAACGCCTGGGCTGCCGCGGGTTGGTTCTCCTCGGCTGCCGAGAGGACAAGACTCCACCGCGTCGTGTTAAAGACAACGCCGGCCGCATCCTGACGTCGGAAGTGGGTACTACTCAAGCAGTGGGCACCCTACACCAGACCGGGGTTGGAAGCCACCAAAATGAAGCCCCCTGCAACCCCCCATCAGACCCGGGGTCAAAGGGTTAGAAGAACTCTTGGCGGGCGATGTCGTCCCCCACCTTGAACCGTGGGAAGGCTTTCAGATTGAACACCACCGCCACGGTGTAGTCGGTCCCAACGCCCGGGGTGCGGCTCTCCCGGACCCGGAAGGTCAAGGCAGCGGTCCAGCTGCGGAAATCACGGTAGGCGGTGTACATCTGCTCCTCCATCTTGCCATCCCGGGCCTCAAAGTGCTGGGTCGACCGGAACCCCCAGTTCTCGCTGAACCGGTAGTAAAACCGGGTGGAGATCAGGTTGTGCCCCGAGTCCGGCCCGTAGGTGGGGTCATCCCGCAGGTAGCGATGACCGATCCCCAGGCTCCAGACGTCGTTCGGAAGCAGGGTCATGTAGTGGTTGGCCTCGCGCCAGTTTCCGTCGTCGAGGTTGTAGCGGAGCTCGGAATTGAAGCTCAGCCAATGGAACGGGACCAGGTCGAGGTCCGAGTAGACGTCGGCGAAAGTCCGCTGGTTTTCGCGTGGATGCACCCGCCAGTCCGTGTAGAGGGCCCACGCAACCACGTCCTCGACCTTGCCGCTCCGCTTGGTCTGGAGCTTGTTTCTCAACCCGAGCCGAAAGACGTTCTGGCTGTCGACCGAGTCGATGGCGTTGTAGTCGGGATACTCAATCGGGAGGAGCCGCCGACTCGGCAGCTCGTAGTCAAACTGCGGCAGCTCGGGCGGAGCCCGGGTCGGGGTCGGGACGAAGACATAGTTGATCGAGGGCTCGATGATGTGCCGGAGCCCATCAATCTCGAAGAAACGGTTCTCCGCCCCCCTCCAGAGCCGCGAGGCCTTGGTGGAGAACTCCGCGCCGGTGTTGAAAACAAACCGCTGGCGTTCGCTGAGCGTGGTGCCCGTGCCATTCTCCTCGCCGTACTCCGTTCCCCGGACCCCGACGCGGGGGGTGATGTTCAGCCAGTTGAACATGGTTTTCGGCAAAATCACCTGGTGATACGAATCGGCCCGGAAGGCGCCGTACGACTCCTGGACGTTGTCCGCAAACCGACGATGGAAGTATCCCATCGAGCTGTCGCTCTCGTAGTAAAGCGGAGTCTCCCCAATCTGTTGGCGAAGCCCGGTGAGCTTCACGTCGGGGAGCCGCTCGACAGTCTCCCAGACGTCGTTGACCCGCGGCAGGGTGAGGGCGTTGAGGGTCCAGTTCCGCCACGACTTCTCCACCTCGACGTAGGTGGCCGGCTGGACGTTGCGCCGGTACTCGCTCTCGAAGAAATCGCGGATCACCTGGGCGTCGTTCTGGTACCGGACCGCAGCCTTCACCGTCAGGTTGCTCGACCCGTTTTCCCACTGGTGCTCAAACCAGAGCCGCTGGCGCTCCGAGAGGATCGGGCGGAGGGAGGCATCCAGGCCGGGAAGATCGTCGTGCGTGCGATAGTACTTCAACTCCCCATGGCCGATCTCGGGAAGGTCATACCGGAACTCAGGGCCGTAGCCGACCCCCCGCTTCAGGCGGTAATCGATGTCGACCGAGGCATCCACCTGGTCGGCGAAGTAATGGTGATAGCTGGAGAGGAGATAAGGCCCGAAACGGCTCCGGTAGCCCGGGAGGAGCACCCAGTGGTTGGGATGCCGCTTCAGGGACCGGGTCCAGGACGGGAGATACATCAGGGGGAGATTCCCCACCTTGAGGACCGCTCCCGTGGCCTTGATGTATTCCCCCGGAACGATGGTGATCCGCTTCGCCCGGATCAGGTAGCCCGGGTCCGACGAGTCATCCGTGGTCAGGATCGCATCCTCGGCGGTGTAGGATTTGGCCTCGGGGTCGGAGGTGAGGGAGCGCCCCGCGGCGAAGAACGGGACCTGTCCGGTCCGGAACTCGGCGCCGGCAAAGCGACGGGTCTTGAAGTTGTACTCAAGCTTCTCACCGGTCCAGAGCTCGGCACCGCGCTGCACGTGGACCTTCCCCTCGGCCTTCACATCCCCGGTCACCTGGCTGAAGGTGGCGTTTTCCGCGGTCAGGTAGGTGTCGCGATACCGAACCGCGATGCCGCCGGTGGCCACCACATCCCCCCCGGGCTCGAAGGAGAGCTTGGAGGCGTCGCCATGGGTTCCCTGGAAATCCCATTCGTTGGTCTCGGCATCTTCAGCGTGGAGGGGGGAGACCCCAATCAGAACCAGAAGGGCTAGAATGGCGCGAGTGATCCGCATGCAGGCGAAGCAGAGCTAAACAAACGAACCCCGGGGTGCCAAGCCGGATTCTTGACCCACCACAGATCAGGCGCAAAAGCCCGAGGCAGCATATGACCACGGATTGGGACACGATTTGCGCGGATGAGGCCCGGCCCCAAACGGGAACCAGAGCCCGCCTTCCCTGCCCCATCGGGAAGGATCCCTGGGATCAACGGCTCTGTGTGGGGGGGCGGGCCGCTTTACCGCTGTCCTTGAGGAGCAGGGTTGGTTACGGTCCGCAGGGTCAGCCCGTAAGGCAGGGAAGAGAGAGACGCGTCGCATGAAAATTGAATCGCTCCACATCGGAATGAAGGTCCGCCATCCACAGTATGGCGAGGGGACCGTTGAATCGATCGGCCCACACACGGCGGAGATCCAGTGCGTCGGCGGCGTGAGAACCGTCGCCCCGGAGACCTGCGGCCTGGAGCCGGCGGAGGGGCGGGCGCTGCTCTCAGGACTCGAGGTTCCCCTCCAGACCATCATTCAGGAGACGGCCACCGCGATCCTCCACGGCCTTGGCCTCGGCCGACAGGACGAGACCGTGAGCCAACTCGGCGTCCGGTGGAACGGGGGCAAGGTGGTGCTCCACCCGGCCGACCCGACGCTCCAGACCAAGGAGGTCCCGATGGATGTCTTCTTTCACAAGATCGTCATGATGCGTAACAACTTCCGGGTGCTGGAGCAGAAGATCAACAGCAACGAGAAGCTCACCGACGGGGAGAAGGTGGAGATGCAGCAATACATCTCGCGATGCTACGGCTCCATGACCACCTTCAACCTCCTGTTCCGGAACAAGGAGGACCAGTTCGGGGAGTGATTCCACGCCCGCGGTTCCCCTGCTCCTGCCCTACCGGGTTCCAATCGCCGCCGGCGCGCCAAACGACCGGAAATCGGGCTTGTTTTACGGCGATGAAGGCCTAGCCTGCACGGTTCTCATTTATGTTGAAAGCTGGCATCGTCGGACTCCCCAACGTGGGCAAGTCGACCCTCTTTAACGCCGTCACCCGGACCCGCAAGGCCGAGGCGGCGAACTACCCGTTCTGCACCATCGACCCCAATGTCGGGATCGTGACGGTCCCCGACCCTCGGCTCGAGGTGCTGGCCTCGATCGCAAAGACCGCCGTCCTGATCCCGGCCGCGATCGAGTTTGTCGACATCGCCGGCCTGGTCAAAGGGGCGGCGCAGGGGGAGGGCCTGGGGAACAAGTTCCTCAGCCACATCCGGGAGGTGGACGCGATTGTGCAGGTGGTTCGCTGCTTCGAGGATGCCGACATTCATCATGTGGCAGGGACCGTCGACCCGGTCCGCGACATCGAAACCATTACCACGGAACTCGTCCTTGCGGATCTTGATGCCGTCAAGAAGCGGATCGACAAGGGGGCCAAGGATGCGAAGCGCGGCGACAAGGTCGCCATCGCCGAGGAGGGGGTCCTGAAGAAGCTCGAACCCCATCTCGACGCCGGCAAGCCGGCGATCACCCTCGATCTCACCCCGGAGGAGAAGGCCATCGCCCGCGGGTTCTACCTCATGACGAGCAAGCCGACGATCTTCGCGGCCAACGTCAAGGAATCCGACCTCGCCACGGCCCAGACCAACCCCTATGTGAGCCGGGTCCGGGAGTACGCGCGGACCCATGTGGGATGCGAGACGGTGGTTATCAGCGCGCAGATCGAGAGCGACCTCATCGACCTCTCCGCCGACGAGGCCAAGGCCTTCCTGAAGGAGCTCGGGGTCGACGAGTCGGGGGTCGGATCGCTGATCCGTGCCACCTACCACCTGCTCGGCCTCCGGACCTACTTCACCGCGGGTGAGAAGGAAGCCCGGGCCTGGACCATCCACGAGGGGGACACCGCCCCCAAGGCGGCCGGGGTGATCCACAGCGATTTTGAACGCGGATTCATCAAGGCTGAGACCGTCGGCTACGACGACCTCGTGCGGTGTGGATCCGTCGCGGCCGCACGCGAGAAGGGGCTTTACCGGATGGAGGGCAAGGAATACGTCGTCAAGGACGGGGACGTGCTGCTCTTCAAGTTCAACGTCTGAGATCCCCGGCCTCCCGAGGAGGCCATGATCGCTAGAATTAGGGAGTGTCGGCCCGACTTTCCGGCCTGATTCCCTAGTTCTCGCGATTGGCGGCCGCCAGCGGTCGTGCCAATCTTCACCCGCCGCCGCTCCCAACGGCGGACTCACAGCCCGGACGTGAAGGCAGGCGAGAGGACTGACGGAGGCTGACGCCGAGGAGAGATGGGTCGGAACCGCATCCGACTTTCGTGCCTTCCCGCCCGGGCTGAACCGCGCCCGGTTTCCCTTGGACAGCCCTCGCCCCCGGGCGATAGGGTGCGGGGGTGAACACCACGACCTCCTCCGTCTCCTCCCCGTTCGGTTTCACCCGTTTCCTGTTGTTTCTCTCCCTGGGACTCCTTTGTCTCACGTTCCCGCGCCCGGCGGCCGGCGCCGCCCCGGCCTCCCCGTTCCCGCTCCTGGGGAACGCCCACGCTCACAACGACTACCTCCACGCCCGTCCGCTGTTCGAGGCGCTGGAGCAGGGATTCTGCAGCGTGGAGGCGGACATCCATCTGGTGAACGGGAAGCTGCTCGTGGGTCATGACCTCGCCGCCACGCGCCCGGACCGAACCCTGGAGCGTCTCTATCTCGACCCGCTTCGCGCGCGGGCCAGACTCAACCATGGGCATATCTACCCCGAGGCCGGCGAGTTCACCCTTCTGATCGATATCAAGACCCACGCGTTCCCCACCTACGACCGCCTGCGGGAGGTGCTTGCGGACTACCGGTCGATCCTGACCCAGTTCTCCTCAAACCAGATCACGCCGGGCGCGGTGACCGTGATCCTCTCCGGGGAGCGCCCCATTACGCTGGTGAAGGCCGAGCGGGTCCGGTGGTGCGCCCTGGACGGACGACCGGAGGATCTTGAGACCAACCCCCCGGCGGGGCTTTTCCCCTGGATCAGCTCGGGCTGGAGCACCCTCTTTAAGGGGGAGGCAACCGGCGAGCTTTCCCCGGATGAAGCGGCGCGGCTCCGGAGCCTTCTGGCCAAGACGCATGTCCAGGGGAGGAAGTTCCGCTTCTGGGGAACCCGGGATGACGCCGCCACCTGGGGTTTTCTCCAAAAGGCCGGGGTGGATGTCCTGAATGCGGACGATCTTCCCGGCCTCCGGAGGTTCCTCGTCGCCCCGCGGTAAGCGGGACCCCTGCCTCCGTTCCCGCCGCCCCACCCCACGGGGGACGGAGTGAACCGGCTGTTAACCTCTCCCGCCCCCGGCCGATTACAGGGATGAGCCGCCCCGGATGACCGGGCGGCCGCGAATTCTCTGAATCGATGAAGCCACTCGACACCCTCCTTCAGGCCCTGGTTGCAGCGTTGGCTCTGGCGGCCCAGCCCCTTGCTGCCGCCCCCGCGTCCGGAGACCCCTCCTTTCCCACGGCTGTCTCCCTGGTCCGGGTCTCGCCGCAATGGAACGATCCCGCCGTAGCCCTCGTCGGGCTTCCCGCCATCCGGAGCGGGGTGATCCGTTTTGCCGCCGATGAGGTGCTGTATGAAGGAACCGCCCCCGCGGTGCGGCCGCTTGTAAAATCGAGTACGTACCTGCCGGACAGCGTCGACACCTTCACATTTTTCGAAAAGGACCACGAGCGGTTGAACTACGACCTGATCGCCGGGGAGGAGCTGCTGTTTGTCGGGCGCGATCCCCGTGGAAACCAGGGCATCTTCCATTGCTCCTCGAACAAGCTCATCCATGCCTGGGTGCCTGCCGGAGCCCAGGTGCCCGGGGCGCTGGAACGGTTTGCGAAGGTCAGGTATCCCCACGGAATCGCCGGGCGGGTGGCCTTTGTGGGGTACACCGCCGAGGGACGCCGGGGGGTCTATCGCGCCTCCTCCGAGGGGGTGCTTGAGCGGGTTGCCGACACCCAGGTGACCGCTCCGGGGACCGAGGTGCGGTTCACGGACTTCAGCTACGCCCGGCTCCTGCGGGATGGGACCGTGGTGTTCACCGGCTACTCGGAGGCGGGGTCCGGGATTTACGTTGCCCGGGAGGGCCAGGGCCTCGTGAGGCTCATCGACCGCCAGACGGTCGAGCCGCGAACCAAGAGAAACTACGCCGGCGTGTTGCTCGTGGGTGTCGAGGACCGTTGGGCCTACTTCACCAGCTTCGGTGCAACGCTGTCGATCGGACGGATCCAGCTCGACGGCTCGACGCTGGAGACGCTGGTGGCGGACGACGCGATTCCTTCGCTGTACCCGGAGCGGATTGGGGCAATCAACTACGCCTCAGTGGATCACGAGCGGGTGCTTTTCGAGGCGGCAACTCACGGGACCGATTTCGACATCTTCCTCTGGGAGGCTGGCAAAGTCCGCCCCGTGGTCCGGCACGGCGATCTTCTCGAGGGGGGCAAGGTGTGCGGCCTTCGGGTCGGATTGCAGGGTCTTTCCGGCAGCCGCTTCGCCTGCCTGCTCGATATCCGCAAGGGGGAGGCCGCCCCGGTCCAGCGGGCAGTCTACATGGGAGACCTCTCCCCGGCTGCCGCACAGAGCGTGGGAGCGGTCGCGCCCAAAGCCTCCCAGTCGCGTGATCTCATCCCGTGGCTGAAGCTGGGCCGAAGCCCCGTGAGCGTCTTTGCCCGCGAGCCGTCGCAACCCGAGGGGAGCCCCTCGAAGCCCTGATCCGCCCTCCCCCCCCTGACAAGCCCGGCTTCCCTCCGGTCGCGTCCCAGCTCCGGGGATTCCTCCGAACGCCGCCACCCATCCCCCGTTTCCCCAGGTGCGGGAACGGGTGTGAAGCCCGGATCGTGCCGTGCCGGGGGAGGGGTCGACCGGCCTGCTCAGTGCCGAAGGCGGTAGTAGCGGGCGTGAACCGCGCCGCTCCACTCGTCCTCCAGGGGCTCGACTCTGGGAACGGCGGCGGCGGGGAGTTCCAGCATCGGCACCCAGGCCCCGGCATCCAGCCGTTCGCGGTACTCCAGCCGATAGGCATCCCCCCCGGGGACCACGGCCCGAAGGTGAACCATCCCCTGCCCGTCCAGGGAGATCTCCAGGTCGGGGAGCACCTCGGGCGCCAGGCCCGGGTTGCCCCCAGGGGTGATGCTGGCCCGCCAGCTCAGCGGATCGGAGGGATTCCCGTTCAACAGCAAACGCTCCAGGGAGCTGCCCCCGCCATCGGCCCGGAGCGGCCAGGGATCCGAATCGCTGTAGGTAAAATCCTCGATCGTGCTGCCGCCCGCATCCACCAGGCGGACCTCCTCGCCGTTGTTGCTCAGGGATCCGGCATAGACCCCGTCGACCCGCCGGGCGGAGGGATACCGAAACTGGAACGCGGCGAGGTTCCGCACCACCACAACACGCTGGCCAGGCTCCAGCTGGGGGACAGCCACGCCGCTGAACCGGTATTTGACCCCCGCGGTGAACTGCACCCCGGCCAACGGCACCGGCTCAGGACCGACATTGGCCACCTCGACATACTCAAACATCTCCCCGTTGTCGAAGCCGGCCAGGGTCTCCTCCTCGCTGGAGGAGGGAGGGTGGTACATGAGCTCGGACACCCTGAGCCAGTCGTGCTGCGGATTGGAGGCAAACTGCGTGGTGACCTCCACGGAGCTGGTGCCGACCACCTTCCCCTGACGGTCGTACGCGGTGAACACGAGCGGATTCACCCCCGGGAGCAGGCCGACGTCGGCCACCCAATGCGTCGAGTCGACCCAGCGCACGGTCAGGGGTGCGGGAGGGTTGGGACCGAACCCGAGGGCGACCTGCGCCACGTCGATCCACCCACGCCCGGCCACCGTGAGGTAGGGGGCGTTGGTGGTGATCGCCGTGGCCCCGCCGAAGGAAAGCTCGAAGGGCACGACCGGGATCTCCTTCGCGAACTGCGCCTTGGCGAACGCCCCGCGCGTGGTGATGTAATCCGCGAACCCGGTGTAGCTCTCGCCCGCGAGGTCGCCGTAGTGCTGGAGCCACCGGCTCATGTACTCCTTGTTGTACACCGTGTTGATAAGGTCGAGCATCACCCCGTAATACACCCGCTTGAAGGCGGGAACGTTGAAGACCCGGGCGAGGTTCTTCGCGCCGTTCAACGGCTCCGTGGCAGGGTTGTAGAAAAAGAAGCTCCAGTCGTTCTGAAGCGCGATCACCTTGCCGTTGTCCGGGCGCACGGCGAATCCAAGGTTGTGCGGATTCTCCGCGTCGACCACGTTGTAAACGTCCCCGATGCCGCAAAGGGCCTGCAGGCCGAAGATGCGGGCCCACTCCTCGACATCCATGACGCGGGGGATCTGCTGCTCCAGGTTGGTCCCGGTGAGGCTGAACGTGCGGGCCAGGGCGATGTACCCGGAGTAGTCGTCCTGGTCGCGGTGGTTCGCAATAAGGGTGTTCCAACGGTACTGCTCGGGGTCGGTTCCGAGGTCGGCGATGTCAAACTGCTGAATCCACCCGATCGGCACCGCCACCTTGTAGTCCTCCAGCTTGCCCGAGGCCGTGGACTGGAGCTCCCGGATCCCCTCCATCTTGAAGACCTGGGCCGAGCTCCCATCGAACTGCGACTTGAGCCACACGTCGTCGTCATTCCCGTTGATCACGCGGGCGATTCCGAGATTCCCCGGCAGGGGCGACAGCAGGTAGACAAACTCGTCGTAGTTGCCCGGCACCCCGGTGGCGTTCACCAGCATGTGACGGCAGACAATCTCCGCCTGGTCCCGGCGCCGGAGGATGAGGCTTCCCCGGACCCCCTTGTAGAGATGATCTGCCGGAAACTGCACGTTGAACCCGGTGGTCTCCTGGGTCTGCCGGCTCCACATGCTCCCGTGAAGCCGGACCTGCCCCCCGTAGATTGCCTCCTTCTCCCCGAGGATGATCGTGCAATCGATGGCGTCGTCGCTGAGGAGGTTTGTGAGCGGCATGAAGCCAAGGGCCTGCTTCGGATCGGCCAGGATGCGGACCAGCGGGACCTTGGCCGCCGGCGGGGCATTGTCGACCTTGAAGTAGGCCCGGGAGTTCGTCCCCCCGGGAGGCCAGAGGCTCCGTGCGCCGAGGGCGTCAACGCCGGCCACGAAGAACTGGACCTGCATCGCGTTAGTGAACCCGGGGAAGGTCGCAGCGTACGTGGCCCCATCCTCCGTGACCGACATGGGCATCTGGCGCCAGGGGCCGGAGTTGGTCGAGTAGAACAGGTCGACCGACTGGAGCCCGTCGGGATCCGAGGGGATGACGCGGACCTGGACCGGCTCCCGATAGCGGGGAACCACCGGGCTCACGGAAAGGCAGCGGAAGGTCGGGCCGAGATTCTCCACCCACCGGGAGTTCCTGCGTCCCGGAGTACCGTGGGTCGCCGGCTGCGCGAGCCGCAGGGTGGCGGCCACCCGATTGTAATAAAGCTCGGCCCGGAGCAGCGGCGTGCCGCTGATCCACTTGGCGTCGAAACCGATTCTGTACTCCCGCCCGGCGACCACCGGAGCGGCGTTGCTCCCCGCCTTGAGGGTGGTCTCGACCAGGTTGTCGAGGTAGGTTCCCGCGGAAGTCCCGATGAGCCGCATGACATGGTTTCCCGGGTGGTCGGGATCCACGTCGCCCCGCGTATGGATATGCGTCCCCATGGTCCGCCATTTCACGAGCCCGGACTCAAAGGTGGGATTCTGCACGAGCTCACGGTCCAGCACCCCGGGGGCCTCCACCACGGAGACGTTGTCAACCAGAGCCTCCCCCGCGTCGAGAAAACAGAGACGGAGGTCATTGAAGGCATACGCCTGCATGTTCGGTCCGTAGAGCGGCTCCACCGCCGTGGCAGTCACCTCGTAGTGCCGCCAGGGGGAGGCGGAGGACTCGTCGCTCGCCGCCCAGGACTCGGGGGCCGTGTTGTCCGCCCGGGGGTCGCGCAACTCGAGGCTCGCTCCGCCGGCGTCGGCCTCAGGGGGCCAGGGGCGATCGTTGAAGTACCGGACCTGGTCGGCAGGGTTTCCCGCCGCATCCAAGAGCAGGATGTTGTCAGAGGTGTGGGAGAGGTGCCCGGAATAGGGTCCCGCAACCATGATCCCCGGATGCTCGGCCAGAAGACTGCCCGGGTCGCGGGCCACCACGAGATACCCATCCGCCGGCAAGAGCGTGCCCGTCGGAAAAGTGAGGCTCACGGCATCCGCCAGGCTCCAGCCGCTGAGATCCACCGTGTGCCCGGAGCGGTTGTAGAGCTCGAGCCATTCCTCGGTGCCGGCCTGATACGACTCCCCCGGAACCTCGGGCACCCCGTCGCGGCTCACATAGACAGCGGCCGCCAGGAAGAGGTCCGCAGGGGTGTTCGTCCCCGCCTGATGGAGTTCCACGGCGAGGGAGTTGCTTCCCAGCACGAGCAGGTTGGTGGGGATCCGGACCGCGGCCGAGATGTTGATCTGCCCGATGTTGGTGATCGCCTTGGTGAGGTTGGTCACCAGGGTGGAGGGAAGGTTCTGGCGAAGCACCTCGACCCCGTTGAGATAGAAAATCGCCCCATCGTCGATCATCGGCGCGAGGAGCAGGCGGAACGGGCCGTCGACGCCGGAAAAGGCGAACTCGGTCCGAAAATACGAGGTGGTGCGGCCGGGGGCGGTCACCTGGGTCCGCACAGGAATGGACGGCTGAACAGAAACGAACCCGAGGGGGGCGGGCCCGGAGCTCCACGCGGAATCATCATAGCCCGGCCCTTTCCAGGCGGATTCCGGCTCGGGTCCCGTGTTCAGATATCGCCAGGGGGCATCGAAGGGAAGAAGCAGGGTGTTGGTGGCCGCGGCCGGCAGGGGGGCCTTCGGGTAGATGGGCGGGGCATGGTAAAAGATCTCGTTGATCACAACCTCGTCATGCAGATCAAACAGGTTCGCCGCACCCGGTGTCAGGGACGACGGAGTCAGCCACGCGCCCCGGGGGTCCCCCGGGAGCCGGGCGCGGGGGGTCTGCCCCGGCAGGACGGAGTCGACCAGGAGGCCGCCGTCGGGTGAGACCAGATCGAGACGAGCCCCGGATGGAGGGACGAACCCCAGCTCCGCCTCCCCCAGGGCGCGGTATTCCCCCGGGGCGAGGATCGAGGGGCCGAGCAGGAGGGGCACTCCAGGGCCGGAGCGAAGCTGGAAGCCCGCGAGGTCGACCGGCACCGACCCGAAGTTCCGGACCTCAACCCAGAAGGGGCTGGTCCCGGCCGGGGTGATCTCGCTGAAGGCGAGCGAAAACCGGTCGGCCTCATGCACCACCTGATGCCCGCGCACCCGGGCGCTGAAAAGGAAACTCCCCTCCCCCACGGAGGCATTCAGCGCCTGGACCGCCAGGAGGTTTTGCCCCGGATGAAGCAGCGGAGCCTGGCTGGAAAGGTCAATCGACTCGATCCGGACCCCCAGCACCGCAGGGCGGTTGGTCACCGCCGCGCTCTGCCAGTCGAGGAGCCCGGGGGCGTTGCGGCGCACGACCTCGACGCCGTTGAGCCACGCGACGAACCCGTCGGCGTACTGGACATCCAGGGTCAGGCGGTCGTAGGTGATCCCCTGCCCCACGACGAACGGCACCCGGAGCCGGAGGGAGCTGTTCACCCCGCGCATCGCGGCTCCGACATCGGTGCCAAACAGCCCCTGGTACCCCCTGAGGAGGGAGGGTGAGGTCCCCTGGGCCAGAAGCAGGATGTCGGCCGGGGCAAGCTCCTGATGCCAGATCGCGAGGTCGGCCATCTGTCCGTCGAGGAAGTTCACCGCCCCTCCCCCGCTGGCACCCACCTGCCACCGGTCCCCCCCGGACCAAAGGTTCCCCACGGGCTGGGTCCCACCCTCCTGGATGCCGTTCAGGTAGAGCCGCATCACCCCGCCGGAGCGCGCGGTCAGGGTGACGTGATACCAGGTCGCCCGCTTGAGCACGTTGGTCCCGGTCACGGTCTTGGCGGCGCCATCGTAAAGGTAGTGCTCGAGCTTCCCGGTCGAGGTCAGCCGAAGCTGATGGGAGTATGCCGAGGCCGGACCGGAGGCATCGGTCCGGACGATGAGCCCGCAGGAGCGGATGCTCTCCACCCGGACCCAGGCCGAGAGGGTGTAGCCCGCGGGGCTCACGGGGTCGGGGATCTGGATGTACTGGCTCGGGCCGGGGAAGTCTGCGGCGTGGGCGGCCACCGAGCCCGGGGGAACGTTCGTCGAGAAACCGGTTCCGAAGGCAACCCCGTCGAGCCCGTTGCCGCTGGCATCCAGGAGGTCGCCGTCCAGGGGATAGTATCGCTGCGGCGGGAGGGCGGGCCCCGGGGCGGCCTCGGACTCATACCCCGGGGAGGCGAGGCCGGCGATCCAGGCGGAATCATCGAAGGCCGGGTCAACCCAGCCAAGGCCGTCCGCATCGGCCGGGATCGGCACCGAGTAGCGTGATCCGCTGGAGCGGGTGACAAGGCTGTCGACCGGCGGCGGCTCCCCCTCGATCGAGGGGAAGTTCGAGCGCCCCGGGGTTCCCCCGACCTCGGCGCTGGCTCGCCAATTCGAGGCCGCGGGACTCGGGCTGATGCGGTGGAGCTTGGCGAGGGAGGCACCGGACCCGGACGCACCGGGAGGCCAGGGGGCACCGACCCGATAGCTGAGCTGATCCATGAGCCGGCCGTTGTGGTTTCGAAGCGTGAGCGTCTCTCCGGCCCGGTTGAGGGTTCCGAGCCACGGCCCCTGGATCCCAGCCAGGCCCGTCTGCGCCTGGAGGGCCTGGGGATTGGCGGCGATCACCAGGTAGCCTCCGACGGGAAGGAGGGTCCCGGGGGCAAAATGGAACGCGACCCCGCCCGCGATCGACCAGTTCGAGAGGTCGACGTCGTTGTTCATCTGGTTGTGAAGCTCGATCCACTCCAGGGCGGGATCCCCTTGTGCGGGCTCGTACATCACCTCGTTGAACGTCACGACGCTGTCCGCCGGCACCCCCCCCGCTGCGGCTGGCGGGGGCGAACCGGCGCGGGTCGCCACGGAGGCCAACGGGAGCAGCGCAAGGAGCAGCAGGGGACGCAGGGAGGGGAGCTTCATGGTCACGTCGTTGGATTGGGGTGCTCGGGACGATAGCAGGAAGCGGGGCCGAGAAAAGCCCGAATCGGAGCCTCCCTCCGGGAAGGGGCAGCGTTGATTTTGAGATTCCCGTCCCGGGGGGGAGGCGTAGAGTGCCCCCCCGAATGAACCACCCGACCTCCCGCCGCCGGTTCCTCTGTTCCACCGCCATGGCTGGCCTGACGGCCGCCGCGGCCCCGGCCCTGGTCGCGGGGCGCGCGGGCGGTGTGGAGCCGCTTCCCCGCTCCCAGACGCCCCGGCTCCGGCTGGGCCTGGCGGCCTATTCGTTCCGTCAGTTCTTCGAGCACGGGAATGCGAAAAACGGCGGACGACCCTCCCCCTCGGGGAAGCCGCTCGACATGTTTACGTTCGTCGATTACTGCGCCGAGCACGGCTGCGAGGGAGCGGAGCTCACCAGCTACTTCTTTCCCCCCGAGCCTGACGACGCCTACCTGCTCCGCCTCAAGCACCATGCCCACGTCCGCGGGGTGACCCTGAGCGGGAGCGCCGTGGGAAATGTCTTCACCCACCCGGCAGGCGAGAAGCGGGCGGCCGCGGTGGCGCATGTCAAACAGTGGATCGACCGCTGCGCGCTCCTGGGTGCGCCGCACATCCGGGTGTTCGCCGGGGAGAAGCCGGCCGAGATGCCGATCGAGGAGGCCCGCCGCAACTGCATCGAGGCCCTGGAGGAGGCGGGCGACCACGCCGCCCGGAAGGGGGTGTTCCTCGGGGTCGAGAACCATGGGGGGATCGTGGCCGAGGCCGACTCCCTGCTCGCAATCGTCAAGGGGGTCCGGAACCCGTGGATTGGGATCAACCTCGACACCGGAAACTTCCACACCGAGGACCCGTACGCCGACCTGGCGCGCTGCACCCCGTACGCGGTGAACGTCCAGTTCAAGGCCGACATGCGCCCGAAGGGCCAGCCCTCCGCCCCGGCGGACGTCGCGCGGGTGCTTGGGATCCTGCGGGAGGGCAAATACCAGGGATTCGTCACCCTGGAGTACGAATCAGCGGAGGATCCCTGGACCGGCGTCCCGAAGTGGCTCGGCAAGCTTCGGGCCGGGATCGCGGGACATTAGGCGCCGCGGGCTACCGTCCGAAGACGCTCTGAAAGATCACCTCCTTGATCTTCCAGAGGAGGGCCATGGTCATCGCCAGCGGCAGGAGCACCAGGAAAAGAATCACCCAGAGCCCCCCCTCGGACATGAAGGAGAGCCAGCCCGTGAGCACGGGGAAGGAAGGCTCGAACCGGAGCAGGAGCAGGTAGAAGAGAGTCATCCCGAGAACCGGCGCCAGGAGAAGCCGGCTCACGCGGGTGAAGAACCGGGTCTCCAGCCGCAGGGTCTCGTCCGGCAGCATCGCCACCAACCGGTCGAGCACCGGATTCATCTCGAGAAGGAAAAACAGGAACCCAAGCCCGAGCAGGTCGGCCATCACCTCGAAAAAGACCTCCGAGGGGTGGCGGTTCCACCAGTAGATGAAGGGGCAAAGCCCGAGGTTGATCAGCGCAACCATGCGGGCCTTGTCGACCGAGGACTGCCAGACCCGCTCGCGGGGCTGAAACCGGGAGAGGAGGTGGGTCCCGCGAAGCACGAGCCCGAACCCGGCGAGGGCGGACCAGAGATGGACCAGGCGGGCAGGCTCGGCCTTGGCCCCCTGGACCGCGGCCACAAGGACGAGGGGAAGCCCCCAAAACAGGCAGGTCAGCCCGCGGAGCAGCCTTCCAAGCGACGGGAGGATCGCGGGGTCGGTGCGGGAGGCCTCCTCCTGAAGGTGCTCGTGCCCGGGATCAATCACTGAATGCCAAGGTACGTGTACTCCCGCAGCCCCCGCTCATAATCATCCAGGAGCCGCATCCCCTCCGAGGGCTTCATCCGGTCGGCCTTGATCGCCTCGTCGATCTGCGCCTTCATCTGCCGCTTCAGCTCGTTCTCGTCATACTGGACCGCGGAGAGGCACTGCACGATCGTCGATCCCTCGATGATCTCCTCGATGTAGTAGCCCGCCGGCTCGTCCGGATCGAGGAACACATGCACCTCGTTGACGCGGCCGAAGAGGTTGTGCAGGTCCCCCATGATGTCCTGGTAGGCCCCCATCAGGAAGAAACCGAGATAGTAGGGCTCCTGGGCAGTCCCGCTGCGGCGCAGGGCATGGAGCGGGAGGGTGTCGCGGACGTCCCGGAGGTCGATGAACTTGTTGATCTGCCCGTCGGAGTCGCAGGTGATGTCGACGAGGGTCGCCTCGCGGGTGGGGCGCTCGTCGAGGCGGCTGACCGGCATGATCGGGAAGAGCTGCCCGAGGGCCCAGTGGTCGAGGAGCGACTGGAAGACCGAGAAGTTGCAGAGATACTGGTCGCCAAGCAGGTCCTCGAGCTTCCGGATCTCCTCCGGGATGTACGGCTGCCCCCGGAAGCTTCGCACCACCTCGTCGCCGATCTCCCAGAACAGGCTTTCGATCTTGGCCTTGTCCGGGAGCTCCAGCATCCCGAGGGTGAACATGTGGTGGGCATCCTCCTTCCGCTCCAGGGCGTCGTGGTAGGCCTCGAGCTTGTTGAGCTTGGTGAGGTTCTTCCGAATGTCGAGGAGCTCCTTGACCAGGGGGTGCTCGGCCTCGCCGTAGGTGAGGTTCGGGCTGGGGCGGTTCTTCTCGATCGACCCGAAGACCTCCACGATGAGGACGCTATGGTGGGCGACGATGGCCCGGCCGCTCTCGCTCACGATCTCGGGGTGCGGCACCTTCTCCAGGTTGCAGACATCGGCGATGTAATAGACGATGTCGTTGGCGTACTCCTGGAGGGTGTAGTTGGTGGAGCTGTCGAAGGCCGACCGGCTCCCGTCATAGTCGACTCCAAGCCCGCCCCCCACGTCCATGTACTCGATGGCGAACCCGGCCTTGTGCAGCTTGGCGTAGAGCCGGGCGGATTCCTGGACCGCCTTCTTGACGGTGAGGATGTCCGGGACCTGGGATCCGATGTGAAAATGGAGCAGCTTGAAGCAGTGGCCGAGTCCCTCGGACTTGAGGAGCGTGGTCGCATCGAGAATCTCCGCGGTGCTGAGGCCGAACTTGGCGTTCTCCCCGCCGCTCTCGGCCCACTTCCCGGCCCCCTTGGACATGAGGCGCGCGCGGATGCCGATCATCGGCTCCACCCCGATCTGGCGGGAGATGCCGATGATCTGGCGGAGCTCCTCGAGCTTCTCCACCACCATGATGACCCGGCGCCCCAGCTTGATCCCCAGGAGTGCCATCCGGACAAACTGGGCATCCTTGTACCCGTTGCAGATGATCAGGCCCTCGGGCTGGTTCTGGAGGGCGAGGCCGGCGAAGAGCTCCGGCTTGCTCCCAACCTCAAGCCCGAACTGGAACGGCTTGCCCGCGTCCAAAATCTCCTCCACCACCTCCCGAAGCTGGTTCACCTTGATGGGGAAGACCCCTCGGTAGCGTCCCTGGTAATTGAACTCCTTGATGGCGGTCCGGAAGGCGGTGTTGATGCTCTCGACCCGGTGCCGGAGGATGTCCTGGAACCGGATCAGCAGCGGGAACCGCAACCCTCGGGCCTTCGCCTCCTCGAGCACGTCCGTGATGTCCACGGCCGCCCCGGCATCCTGGAGGGGAGTGGCGACAACATGCCCCGCGGCGTTGATGTCGAAATACCGGGCCCCCCACCGGGGGATGTTGTACATATGGCGGGCTTCCTCCACGGTCCAGCCCGGTGCGGCATCGACGCGATCGTTCATGTCATTTTCGTAAGACGTCGCGCATATTAGGAACGGCCGGGAGGAATTCAACAGTAAGAAAGGGAGGATCTCATCCCCCGGGGAGTGATCTTTCTCGTTGCCAAACGGGCGCGATCCCCGATGTTTTGTCCCACACGATACGCATGAAGACCCGCAACCCCCGATCCTCGAAGCAAGCCGTGCTCATTGCCAACGGCGACCTCCGCCCCGCAGCGAACCAAAAATGCTGGCCCGCCCAGTCCCGGATGGAGCAGGCCCTCGCCCGGGCGTTCCGGAAGGAGGGGTGGAGGCTCACGCGGGCGCACGAGTTTCAACCAGCCTCGGGCCACGGGTTCATCGACTCGCAAAAACGGGGCATCGAGGTCTTCCGGGACATCGACCCCGAGGCGCCGCTCGTCGTCGCCGAGTCGGTCTGGCAGTACAGCCAGCACATCCTGCCAGGGCTCTACACCCACCGCGGGCCCATCCTCACGGTCGCCAACTGGAGCGGCACCTGGCCCGGGCTCGTCGGCATGCTCAACCTCAACGGGTCGCTGACGAAAATGGGGGTCGGGTACAGCACCCTCTGGAGCGAGAACTTCACGGATGACGCCTTTCGAGACGGACTCCGGGAGTGGCTCGCCACGGGGCGCGTGACGCACGACCAATCCCACGTGCGGCCCCTCGCCCTGGTGAAGATCCCGGACGCCGACGCCGCCACGGGTCAGGCCTTCGCCCGCCGGTTCCGCCGCGACAAGGCGATCCTCGGGGTCTTCGACGAGGGATGCATGGGGATGCACAACGCCATCATCCCGGATGAAATCCTCAACCCGACCGGGGTGTTCAAGGAGCGCCTCAGCCAGTCGTCGCTCTTCGCGGCCATGCAGCGGGTCCGGGAGTCGGAGGCGGATGAGGTCCTGGCGTGGCTCAAGAGGAAGGGGCTCGCGTTCCGATTCGGGAAGGACGAGGCGTCGGAGCTCACCGAGTCGCAGGTTCGCCAGCAGTGCCGGATGTACATCGCCGCGGTGCGGCTGGCGGATGAGTTTGGGTGTGCGGCCGTGGGAATCCAGTATCAGCAGGGGCTCAAGGACCTGACCCCCGCGAGCGACCTCGTCGAAGGGATGCTCAACAACGCCGACCGGCCCCCGGTTCGGGCCGCGGGCGGGCGGCGGGAGCTCTTCCCCGGCGAGGCGGTGCCCCATTTCAACGAGGTCGACGAGTGCGCGGGGCTCGACGGGCTCGTGACCTACCGCCTCTGGCGGGAGCTCGGATTCCAGCCGGAGAACACCCTCCACGACCTCCGATGGGGCCAGCATTACCGCGGGGCGGGGGTGAACGATTACGTCTGGGTGTTCCTTATCTCAGGGGCGGCCCCGCCGGCCCATTTCATCGGGGGATGGGGCGGGGCGAGCAGCGAACGGCAGCCGGCGATGTACTTCCGCCTCGGGGGGGGAACCCTCAAGGGGATCTCCAAGCCGGGGCACATCGTCTGGAGCCGCGTGTTCGTCATGGGGGGTCGGTTGCATGCCGACGTCGGCGTGGCCCGGGTGGTGAGGCTCCCCGAGGCGGAGACGGAGCGCCGATGGAAGGAAACCACGCCGCAGTGGCCGATCATGCACGCGGTGCTCGAGGGGATCACCCGCGACCAGATGATGGCGCGGCACAAATCGAATCACATCCAGGTGGTCTACACCCCGTCGCGGGCCGAGGCCCACCGGGCCGCCCGCATCAAGGCCGCGGCCCTCGCGGAACTCGGCCTCGAGGTCTCCCTCTGCGGCAACGTCAACCTCGCATGAAAACACCCCTCCCATCCCTGATTCCCCTGGCCCTCGCGGTCCTGATCGCCACCTCGGGCTGCAGCCGCACCCCCGCGGCCGCAGGCTCCACACCCCAGGGATCGAATCCGGAGCCGCCGCCCGTGACGGAGACTGCGTTTCCCGGGCCGCTGAACCATGCGCAGCCGAAGCTCCGGACCGTGAAGCTCTGGCTCGGAAGCGTGGAGCTGGAGTCGGAGGTCGCCGCCCGCGAGGTCGAGATCCTCACCGGGATGATGTTCCGGGAGACGATGGGGGAGATGGAGGGAATGATCTTCATCCTGCCCGGCCCCCCCCGGAAGGCCTCGTTCTATATGAGGAACACGAAGGTGAAGCTCTCCTGCGCCTACATCAACCAGGAGGGGAAGATCCTCGAGGTTCACGACCTGACCCCGCTGGATGAGACCCCCGTGGAAAGCATGACCGACGAGGTAAAGTACGTCCTGGAGGTTCCGCAAGGGTGGTTCCAGCGCCACAAGATCGAGGTCGGCGCCCTGATCCGGAGCGAGAAGGGAACGCTCCGCGAGACGTTCCGCTAACCCGGCCCTCCCCCCTCAGTAAACGTCGCGCAAGTACCGCCGCTCCCCCTTCATGAGGGTCTCCTCCACGTAGGCCGTGGCGGCTTCGGGGGCAAGGCCCCCATGCTCCCGGGCGACCTGGATCAGGGCCTGGTGAACATCCTTCGCCATGCGGCGGGCGTCGCCGCAGACATAGAAGTACGCCCCCCCTTGAATCCACTTCCAGAGCTCGGCCCCCTGCTCGAGCATCCGGTGCTGCACGTAGACCTTCTCGGCCTGGTCGCGTGAGAACGCGAGGTCGAGACGGGTGAGGATGCCGGACTTCTGGAACCGGGTCAGGTCCTCCTCGTAGAGGAAGTCCGTCGCACGGTGCTGGTCGCCAAAGAACAACCAGTTCCGTCCCCCCGCCCCGTCAGCCGCGCGCTGCTCCAGGAACGCGCGGAACGGGGCGATGCCGGTGCCGGGGCCCACCATGATGATGTCGCGTCCCCCCTCGGAAGGGAGGAAGAACTTGGGCGACTCCTGCACGAAGACCGGGACCTCGCACACGCCGACCTGCGCCACCTCGCCGAGGAACCCGGAGGCCATCCCGATGCGGGCCCGCCCGAGGGTCTCGTACCGGACCACCGCCACGCAGAGGTGAACCTCCCCGGGGTGGGCTGCGGGAGAGGAGGCGATCGAGTAGAGCCGCGGCTGGATCGGGCTCAGCATCTTGAGGAACGCCTCCGGAGACTCAAACCGCACGGAGGGAAACTCGCGCAGGAGATCGATGTAATCCCGCTCGTAAAGAAACTCCGCAACCGAGGGATCGCTGGCGATCAACCCCTCGAGCCGGGCACGCTCCCCCCCTTCGCCCGCAGGGAGTCGCTCGAGAAGGCCGGCGAGAATCTTCCGGCTTGCCCGGTTGATGGTGTAGACCCGCTCCAAGGCCTCGCGCAGGGTCATCCCCTGCCCCTGGGGACCGGCGACCGGGCTGGAGGCATCCATCCCCAAGGCCGCGATCAGCCCGTCCACCAACGAAAGCGGGTTCCGGGCAAACACCCCCAGCGAGTCCCCCACCGAGTACTCAAGCCCGCTGCCGGCAAGATCGATTTCAAGGTGGCGGGTGTCCTTCCCCGACCCGGGACGACTCAACGACCATCGCCGCTTGATCGGGGCAGGGAACGGATTCTTGCGACCGTAAGGGGTGACAGCGCTGCCTGTTGGACCAGAACTCATGTATGAAGCCGAGTGCCAGCCCACCGTAACCACCGACATCCCAACGCGCAAACAATTCCTCCCGGCCTAAGGAAAATTTGATCTGAGCGACCCCGGCCTTCACGCCGCTGGATCGAAGGGTGCCGCAACGGGAGGTTGCCAGCGACGGGAGGTTCCTGGAGAAGGGGAAGGTGGGAAGGGGCTGCTAACGGCCGGGCGGCCTGCCGGTCAGCCCACGGTAGGCTCCGAAATCGCCGAACCAGTACTTCTTTGCGAGGCGGTACATCCAGTGTTTCTCGGGAATCTCCTCCCCCGGAAGCCACTGGCTCGACCTTGGGGTCATGGCCTCGAGCTCGGCCAGGGCGGTGCCGCGGGCGGTGGTGTCGCGGGCGCCGTGCTTGAGGACGATCTCCCTCACCAGATCGGGGCGCTCCAGGACGACGCACCCCCGGGTCTGACGGGCCGAGAGCTCCCGGAAATCCTTCAGGAACGCGCTGTCCCGCATCGTCGCATGAAGTCCGCGGGGATCGCGGATCGTCTCCGTTGCGAATTGGATGATGGGACACGGCTCGATATCGCCCCGAGGGCTGACATGGTGGCTGATGCCGGTCGACATCGGGCAGAGGGCGCTGCCGTCGTGCCCGTAGTAGGCGTCGATGAGGGCGATAGGCACCCGGGCCCGCATCTCAACCACGAACCGCCGGACCCGCGTGAGCTGGTCCGGGCGCAGTGCGAGCTGCGGGTTCATCTTCGGGCCCACGGGCCGGTAGGTGTGGTACCAGGCGTAGTGGACGCCCATCCGGACGAGCTCCCGAAGCCATGACTCCGTGAGGAGCTCCTCGATGTTCGTTTGGCAGAGGCTGGTCGCGACCCCGGTCAGGAGCCGTGCCCTGAGGCAGTTCTCCAAGCCCCGGAGACTCCGGCTGAAGACCTCCTTGTTTCCCCGGCGCTGGTCGCTCACGACCTCACGTCCCTCGATGCTGACCAGCGGAGTGACGTTCCCCAGCCCCCGAAGCCGTGTCGCCACTTTTTCGGTGATGAACTGCCCGTTGGTGAAGACCTGGAAGTAACAGTCGGGATGAGCCGCGAGGAGATCCAGCAGCTCGGGGTGCATGAAGGGCTCCCCTCCAAGGATCCCGAAAAAGGTATTCCCCTGGGCCCGCGCCTCCCGGATCGTGCGGCTCAGGTCGGCAATGGGGATCGCGCTCCGCTCCGCCTCGACGTCGACCCAGCAACCCTGGCATCGCAGGTTGCAGGAGTTGATGATCGAGAGGTAGAGAAAGGGGGGAAAATACTCCCCCGCCCGGGCGCGGCGCTTGAAACGCTCCACAGAGAGCATCCCCTTCCACCCAAAGTTCCAGGCGAATTTCCAGAGGCACCGGGGATCGGCGGATCGCAGGGTCCTGAAGGCAAGGGCGGGAAGCATGGTGTGGATCGGGTTGCGGTGACGCCAGGCTAGGTCCGGGATCCGCCCGCGGCCTCCAGGGCGTCGCGGGCCCGGGCCTTGGCCTCCTCGGCACGGCGGGCGATCTCCTCAGGGGAGGGAAGGCTCATGAGGACCTCGGCGGGAATATCCCCCGCCTGCGCGAGCTTGGTGAGGCACTTCTGCCGCTCGGTCAGCGCCTTGTCCGCGTCCCGCTCCTTGCTGAAGCGGGACTTGGCGCGCTCGCTCCGCTCCCGAAGGAGCGAGTAGACATCCCCGCCGAGGAGGCCGGAGATGTCGACCTTCATCTTCTCGCGCTGGAGGTCCTGGTCGCTGACCACATCCCCGTTGATCGGGCCCGCCTTGTACTTCGGGAACATGATCGCCGCCTCGGGGCAAACCCTGGAGCAGGCGGGGCAGTTGGTCTTGCAGTTGTCGTTGTTCTGAACCTGGATCTTATGCCCCGCATCCACCCCATAGACCCCGAAGAGGCAGAAGCTGAGGCACTGCATGCAGTTGGTGCAGCGGTCAAAATCGATGACGGGGAACCACGGCTTCCAGGCGCCGGGAACCGGGGCCCCGGACTCGGACCGGGCCTGATCGATGAGGTCCGCGACCGCCCGCCCCCCCATCCCGGCGATGTCATGGAATCGCACCGTGCTCCCATCCTCTCCAACCCCTCCGGCGGGAGGAACCCCGGCATCGAAGGCGCCGACGACGAGCAGCGACGTCCGGTCGGAGGGCGAGACGCTCCCCCGCCCCGTCGCGCGGGTGACGGAAAACCCCCGTTCCAGGGCCGCCGAGAGGAGCTCGAACCGGGCCTCCGGGCCAAGCGGGGTGGCACCGGCTCCCTCATACACGACAATCCGCAGCGATGACTGGTCCTTGAGGCTCATGGGGAGGAGGGGGGGGATGCGGAGTGGGATCTCGATTTGGCTGAGGGGGTGGGGATTGGCAAGGGACCGGGCTCAGGAGGCCGGGGCAGCCTTCGATGGGGAGGGAGCGTCCTCAGGCAGGGGCTTCCCCGCCGGCAAGTTGGGGGTGAAGGTCCCGGAGGCGAGCGCTGCCGCGATCTCCTCCGCCGGGGCGGTCCGCATGTTCAGCACCTGGGTGCGGGCGGGATCAAGCGGGGCCCCTGCGGCGGCAAAGAGCCACTTCACGGCCCGGGGGTAGCAGGCGGCAATCTGGACGCATCCTTCCCCGGCCAGGCGGACGAGGGCGGGATCGTTCCGTGCGGCCATCTCACACAGGTCGGCCGCCGCCTCAAACGAGACGCCCGAGTCCGAAAGCCGCCGCAGCACGGCCTCCTTCACGTCCCGGGGAACCACCTGCGCGTGGGCGCAGTGGCAGTAGAGGATTCTTGCCGGTTCAGCCATGTTGATCGCCACTCTAGGGAGCCGCCTGCGGGGAGCAACCTGCAATTCTCAAGCGCCCACCCGCCCCCGCGACCCGATCGCTCCAACCGACGGCCCATCCCCCCTTCCCATTCAATCCGGGGCCGGTCCCGCCCGGGTCCACTTGTCGATTTGCACAAAAAATCAGTTGCCTTCCATCCCCTTTTCCTCTTAATTGGCCTTGTTGAGGGCCCGACTGGTGCACTTCATTGCATCGGCCTCCGTCTGATTCCGAAGATTTCTTTGGTTCGGGTTTTCCCTGAAGAGCCTCTCAACAGACACACATCACACCACACATGGCAATGACGAACGCCTCGGGCGCAGCAGTAGAACACGGCTCCGGGTATCTCGAGATCGCGGAAAAGGGGTTTGGATTCCTCCGTTCCTCGGAAAACCACTTCACCCCCAAGCCGACCGACATCTTCGTGACCCCGGACACCATCAAGCGGAACTTCCTTCGCGAAGGATGCCTGGTGGCGGGAACGCTGCAGCCGCCGCATCGCGGCAACAGCCCGCAGCTCAAGAATGTGGAGGCCGTGAACGGGATGCCGTTCAGCGAGTACACCAAGTCGGTGCGGTTTGAGAATCTCACCACGATCGACCCGCTGGACAAGTTCAACCTGGAGACGTCGCCCGACCTGCTCGAGACACGGATCATTGACCTGGTCACGCCGATCGGCAAGGGGACGCGCGGCTTGATCGTGGCGCCCCCGCGGACGGGCAAGACCACGATCCTCAAGCAGATTGCAAACGCGGTGACCGCGAACCATCCCGAGGTGCACTGCATCGTGCTGCTGATTGATGAGCGGCCCGAGGAGGTCACCGACTTCCAGCGCTCGGTGAAGGCCGAGGTGGTGGCGAGCTCGAACGACCAGGAGCTGGAGACACATGTGCGCCTCTCCCGGTTCATGATCGAGCGGTGCCGCCGCATGGTGGAGACCGGCAAGGATGTCTTCGTCCTGCTCGACTCGATCACCCGCGTGGCCCGCGCCTACAACAGTGTGCATGGCGGCAGCGGCCGGACGATGACCGGCGGCGTCGATGCCCGCG
>DMJJ01000208.1 GCA_003452185.1 Verrucomicrobiales bacterium
AACGACAACGGGGAGGGGTATTTCGACTATCGGGCCCTTCGGGCGGGGGATCAGCTGAAGTGGACCTCGGGGCGCTGGGAAGCGTCGGTGTATGGGAGGTTGGCCCGTTACGATTTCTATCACCAGACCGTCAGCGACACCGACCTGCGGGGACGAGCTCGGACGGTTGTCGAGGCGGGGGTGCGCCTGGGGAGGAATTTCTCCCGCAGAATCAAGGGGACGCTGAGCTACTCTTACGACCGGTCTCTCGCCGTGGCCTCCTATGATCGGTACGAGGCGAACATTCTCTCCGCCGGGGTGGAGGTCGGATTCTAGGATGCGCCCGACCTTCCAGCCAGAGCGATCGCTCCGAGCCCCTGCAGGCGAGGGGTCCCGGGCCATCCCGGCATTGGTGCTGGTGGCGGCGCTGGGGGTCCTTGCGACGGCCGTCTCTCTGGGGGCGTTGAGCCTCAGGGGACAGATCCGGACCCGCATGCTGGAGCGGGACGGGGAGATCCTGCAGGCGGTGACACGGACCCGCGCGGGTGCGGAGAGCCCATTGGGGGATCTGCCCGGCCGCCTGAGGGAGCCCGCGGGGCAACTGGCCCTGGCGCTCGAACTCTCGACCCTGACGGAGGGCGTGCTGGGAGTCCGGCTGTTTGACGCCTCGGGCCACGGGGTCACGGCCTTTCCCCCCTACGTGCCGGATGCCTCGCTCACCCAGGCCGAAACCGAGGGACTCTCCGCCGGGCATGCCGTCACCCGATATGATCCGGTTGCCTCCCTGAACGAGGTGGCCGGGTTGGCACCGGGGACGACCCCCGACGCAACCCTCCCGCTCCTTCTTGTCACGGTGCCGATCTCCAACCCTGCAGGCGGGGGACTTCTCGCCTCGGCGCAGCTCATCGTCGACGGCCATGCGCTGGCCGCCTCCTTCTCGAGGCTGGATCGCAATCTTGCCCTGGACGCGGGGGCCCTGTTCGTCGCCACCGGCACCCTGCTCTCCCTGGCCCTGGTGTGGGGATATGCACGGCTCCAGCGGACGAACCAATCGCTTCGTGAGCGCACCGGCCTTCTGCTTCAGGCGAACCACGAGCTGGCAATGGCCGGCAAGACCCGCGCGGTCGGAGCCGTCGCAGCCCATTTGGTCCATGGCCTCTCGAACCCGCTGGCCTCGTTGCAGCAGTTCGTCTCCACCCATGCCGGGGGACGGCGGGACGATCCCGAGTGGCAGGAGGCCCTCTCGACTGCCCGCAGGGCCCAAAACCTCGTGGATGAGGCTGTGAGAGTCCTGGGCGAGGAGGGGGGGGGACAGGATTACGAGCTCAGCCTCACGGAGCTGGGGGACCTGCTTCGATCCCGGCTCAGGCCGGAAGCCGCCCTGCACGGCGTCCAGTTGGAGGTTCAGGTCGAGGGGACCGACACCATCGCCAACCGCCACGCAAACCTCGTGCTGCTGGTGCTGGAAAGCCTGGGGCAGAACGCCCTTCAGGTGACTCCCCGGGGGAGGAACGTGACGATCAGCCTCACGCAGGAGGGAGGCACGGGCATGGTCTGGGAGGTCAGGGACCAGGGCCCCGGGTTCCCCCCTGCCCTGCTCCCCCGACTCTTCTCCCCATGCCCGTCCACCAAGGGGGGAAACGGGATCGGCCTCGCCATCAGCCGGCAGCTCAGCCGCCACCTTGGAGGGGAGCTGACCCTGGATCGGACGGGCCCCGAGGGTTGTTGTTTTGCCCTTCGACTCCCTGCCCGCCTGGAAGCGAACTCAACACCGCCGCAACTCGGCGACCCCAGATGACTCATTCCCCCCCCACCCCCTCGCCGATGAGTGGCCACCCTCCCTCGTGGCTCGCGGTGCTGCTGCTTGCGCTCCTCATCCCGATCACGGGGACCCTGTCGGGTCAAACCTCCGGGATCCTCTTTCCGCCAGTCTGGCGCTGGTCGAACCCTTCCCCGCACGGCGCGAACCTCTATGACATGGCCTACGGGAGTGGGACATGGATCGAAGTCGGGGAAGCTGGCCAAATCTTTGCGAGCGATGACCTCAGCACCTGGATTCCGTACGACAGCCACACCTCAGCCTCCCTGAGAGCAGTCACGATGTTGGGGGGAAGGATCGTGATCACGGGAGAGTCGGGAACCGTGGTCACCGGGGACTCCATCGACACCCTGTACCTCCTCGACCTGGGAACCACGGACTGGTTGGAGGGGGTGGCCGCCTCGGCGAATCGTGTGGTGGCGGTCGGCGACAATGGTGCGATCTATGCGAGCACGAACGCGGTCGCCTGGGAGCGGGTGCCTGTCCTGTTCAATCATTGGCTGACGAGCGTCGCCTGGGGGGGAGGGACCTTCGTCCTCGTGGGCGAACGGGGGTTCATTGCCACAAGCCCCAACGGCAACCTCTGGACCCCGCGGTCGAGCGGCACCACGAACGACCTCTATCACGTCAGCTGGATCAACGATCACTTCCTGGCCGTCGGGGATGGAGGCTTCGCGGCATCGAGCCCCGCTGGAGGGCTCTGGACCCGTGTCCAGACCGGAGCCACGAACACCCTCTATGCCGCGGCCGGGAATGCCAACTCGGAGATTGTGGCCGGGGTCTCCGAACTCCGCTTCAAGACGACAGGGGGGGCTTGGGAGAGCCGGATCGCCCCGGCAGGTGGGTCGCAAGCCCCCGCCTGGACCTACAATTGCGCGCTCTGGGCGGACGGAGGGTACGTGCTCGGGGGGCGGAGCGGGGTGGTGGTCGAGGGATCCCAAACCAACGCCGCCGCCCCGTGGACCTGGACGGCACAGGATTCCGCCATCCGTACCTGGCTCTGGGACGTCGCCCACACCGGCTCGCGGTTTCTGGCCGTGGGGGACCGCGGGACTCTGCTCAGCAGTCCGGATGGATTCGACTGGGATGTGGAGCTGGTCCCGGACACAGCCACCAATTCCATCCTGCTCGGAATCGGGGGGTCGACAAATCTCTCCCTGGCCGTGGGGAGCAGGGGGACGATCCTGACCTCCACAGACGGGTTCGTGTGGACGCAGGAGGCCGCGCCGACCTCAAACGACCTCCAGGGGGTCTTTTCGACCGGGACGCAATACTTCCTCTGCGGAGGCGGGGGAACCCTCCTCGCCGGCGTGGACGGGACGAACTGGATCGCTCGCAAGACTCCCACCACGGCATTCCTTTCCAGCATCACACGGCATCGGGGGGTGCTTGTTGCGGTGGGGGATGAAGGGACCTTGCTGACCAGTGAGGATGACGGGGCAAACTGGACCTCCCGGGGGACGGGGGAAACAAACTGGCTCTATCAGGTTCGATCGCTCGGGGAGGTCGCCATCGCGGTCGGGGAAAATGGAACCCTCCTCACCAGCAGCAACGCCCTGGACTGGGTCCAACAGCCCGTCACGACGGATGCGTGGCTGACCGGGGTCGATCTCATCGCGGGGACCTACGTCGCCGTGGGAACCCAGGGAACCGTTCTCATGAGCACCTGGCTGACCAACTGGCTCGATGTGGGCACCCTCACGGGCAAGAGCCTCTACGGGGTGACGCATGCCGACGGGATGCTGGTGATGGTGGGCAGCGAGGGAACGATCCTCCGGAGCCTGTTGGTGCCGGCGGAGGCCCCGGTGAACATCAGCCGCTACTCCCGAACGGCGACCCAGGAGGTCTTCCTCTTCACAGGGCAGCCGGGGGTTCGCTTCCAGCTCGAAACCACCCCAGGGCTGGATTCATGGGAGCCGGGGGCCATCCTGGAGCTCATCGATAGCAGCGGCTCCCTGCTTTACAGCCGCAGCCTGGCACAGCCGGGCGTGAGCGCCAGGTTCTACCACACCATTCACTGAGTCCGGCGAGCCCAGGGCCGGGGGAGAGGTCGTGGCGGACGGAGGCACGCGCTGGGGGGAGCCGTACAGCAAAAAGGCCCGTCCTTGGGAGGACGGGCCTGAATGAATGAAGTTCGGTGAGGCGGCGTTCGCCGCAACCGGATCAGGCGTTGGCCGTGGCGGCCTTCTCCTCAACCTTCGCGGGCTCAGCCGCGGTGGCGGAGTCGACCCACTCAAGGATCGCCATCTGGGCGGCATCCCCGGGGCGCTGCCCAAGCTGAATGATCCGGGTGTACCCACCCTTGCGCTCCTTGAAGAGCGGAGCGAGGTCCTCGAAAAGGATCCGCACCACATCCTCGCTGGCACGCCACTTCAGCCGCTCCGCCTTGCTCTTGAAGAGCGAGCGGGACTGCTGGCGGAGGCGGGCGGCTGCAAGCCTGCGGGCGTGCACCGTGCCGGCCTTGCCGAGGGTGATCATCTTGTCGGCAACGGAGCGGGCTGCCTTGGCTTTGGCCAGGGTGGTGGTGACCCGCTTCTTCTTGATCAGGCTGCAAACCAGGTTCGCCAGCATCGCATTGCGATGCTCAAATGTGCGACCGAGTTTGGCCGTTCGCTTCAGGTGGCGCATAACAGCTCAGTTATTCAGTGACAATCTTGGTTTCGTCCTTCGGGGCCTCGAGGAGATCTTCCTCAAACTTCATTCCAAGGCTCAACCCGAGGGCGGCAAGCTTCTCCTTGATCTCGTTCAAGGACTTCTTGCCGAAATTCCGATACTTGAGCATCTCCGACTCGCTCTTCATGGCCAGCTGGCCAACGGTCGTGATGTTCGCGTTGTTCAGGCAGTTAGCCGCACGGACGCTCAACTCGATCTCGTTGACGCTCATGTTGAGCAGCTTCCGCATCTTGGCCTTGTCGTCGTCCTGCTTGTCAGGCACTTCCTCGAACTCGATGGCGTTCTTGTCGTAGCCGACGAAGACGTCGAGGTGATGCTGCAGGATCGCCGAGGCCTGGGTCAGGGCGTCGTCCGGGGTCATCCGGCCGTCGGTCCAAACTTCCAGGAGGAGCTTGTCGTAGTCGGTCCGCTGCCCGACACGCGCGTTCTCGACGGCGTAGCGGACGCGGGTGACCGGGGAGAAGAGGGAGTCGATGGCGATGACGCCGATGGCCTGATCCGGCTTCTTGTTCTCGTCGCCAGGGCAGAACCCACGGCCAATCTTGACCTCAAGCTCCATCTCGAACTTCTTCTTCTTGTCGAGGGTGCAGATCAGCTGCTTCGGGTTGACGAGCTCAACGTTCTGGTTGAGCTGGATGTCCCCGGCGTACACCGCCCCTTCCTTGTTCACGGAAAGCAGGAGGGTTTGCGGCTCGCGGGAGTGGGCCTTGAAAAGAACCTTCTTCAGGTTGAGCACCATGTCGGTGACGTCTTCAACGACACCGTCCACCGTGGTGAACTCGTGCATCGCGCCGTCAATCTTGACGGAGCTGATCGCAGCCCCCTCGAGGGAGGAGAGAAGCACGCGCCGGAGGGAGTTGCCAATCGTGTGCCCGTAGCCGGTTTCAAACGGCTCGGCAATGAACTTGGCATAGACTTCCGTGGCCGTTGACTCATCTTTGGTCAACCGCTTCGGCATTTCAAAACGTCCTAGACGAACTGGCATAAGCTTTGGGTCTGCAATTGTAATCTGGCCCGCCCGGCATTGATTCCCGCAGTGCCGGACCAGGCCCGTATAATTGCCCGCCACCCCGGCCACGGGGGGCGGTGGGTCTCACTGTTAGCGGGAATAAAACTCGACGACAGCCTGCTCGTTGGCGATCGGCTGAATCTCCTCGCGCGTCGGGATCCGCATCACGGTCCCCTTGAACGCGGCGCGGTCGACCTGCAGCCAGTCGGGAACGACCCGGCTGGTGGAGGACTCAAGGTTGCGGGCCGCGAGCTGGCGCGACACGGTGACGTCCTTCACCTCAATGACGTCATTCACCTTCAGGGCGTAGCTCGGCACGTCGACCTTGCGGCCGTTCACCTTCACATGGCCGTGGCCGACCAACTGCCGGGCGGCAGGGCGGGTCAGGGCGAAGCCGAGGTGATAGACCACGTTGTCGAGCCGGGTCTCGAGGATCTGGAGCATCTGCTCGCCCGTGACGCCACGGCGGCGCAGGGCGCGCTCGTAGACGTTCCGGAACTGGCGCTCCATGAGGCCATAGTAATAGCGGAGCTTTTGCTTCTCCATCAGCCCCATGGCGTAGTCCGTGAACTTCCGACGGGACTTGGGACCATGAACGCCAGGGCCGTAATTCCGGCGCTCGAGATACTTCGAGGGGCCGAAGATGGGGACGCCGAAACGGCGGCTGATTCGAGTGCGGGGACCAGTATAACGAGCCATGAGATCCGACTATGGTTGAGAACGGTTACAGGTTGAAGGAATTAGACGCGGCGCTTCTTGCGGGGCCGGCAGCCGTTATGAGGAATCGGGGTGATATCCCGAATCACCGAGATCTCCAGGCCGATCGCCTGAAGGGCGCGGATCGCGGACTCACGGCCCGAGCCAGGTCCCTTGACCCGGATCTCGACCTCGCGCAACCCGTGGGCCATCGCCTGGCGGGCAGCGTCCTGGGCGACCTGCTGGGCGGCAAACGCCGTGCTCTTGCGGCTTCCCTTGAAGCCGACGCGACCGGAGCTCGACCATCCGATGACATTACCCTGCATGTCGGTGATGGAGACCTGCGTGTTGTTGAACGTCGCACGAATGTTGGCAACGCCCACGGCGATGTTCTTGGAACCCTTCGCCTTGATGATCTTCTTGGCACCAACGTCCTCGCCGAGAAGCTCGGCGGCGGTGGGGGCCGTGCCGGCCACCAATTCGCCCGGCTTCGGGGCACCGGCAGGGGCGGCGGCAGCAGGGGCTGCAGCCTTGTCGCCGGCCGCGGGAGCGGGCGCAGCGGCCTTCTCGGCGGCAGGAGCAGCCTTGTCGGCGGCTGCCTTCTTGGGTTTGGCGGTCTTCGCCTCGTCGCCACCCTTGGGGGCGGCGGCTTTTGCGGGCTTGGTTTCGTCGGCCATAGCAGGGAAAAAAATTGGTTAATGGATACCGGTCTTGGCGTTGGGATTGCGCTGCACACCCACCGTGCGGCGGGGTCCCTTGCGGGTGCGCGCGTTGGTCTGGGTGCGTTGACCCCGGACCGGAAGACTCTTCAGGTGGCGAACGCCACGATAGCACTTGATCGCCTGGAGCCGCTTGAGATTGAGACCAAACTCACGGCGGAGGTCGCCCTCGATCACATACTTGCCCTCCTGGATCGCATGAACGATCTGGGACATCTGGGCCTCGGTGAGATCCTTGGCGCGGATGGCGAAATCAATGCCAGCCTTCTCAAGGATGACGCGAGCGTTGCTCGGCCCGATCCCGTAAATGTAGCGGAGGGCGATATCGATCCGCTTCTCGCCCGGAATTTCAACACCAATGATGCGTGCCATAATGGTTTAACCCTGCCGTTGCTTGTGACGAGCGTTGGAGCAGATCACCCGAATGATGCCCCGGCGCTTCACGATTTTGCAGTGTTCGCAAAGTTTCTTTACCGATGCTCGAACTTTCATATCAAAACGTTGAACCGAAAATTAAATAGTCGGGACCGCAATCCGGCCCCGTGACAGGTCGTAAGGCGACATTTCCACCGTCACCCGATCCCCTGCCCCGATCTTCATAAACTGCAGGCGAACTTTTCCGGACACATGCGCCAGAAGCCGGTGCCCGTTCGCTAATTGCACCCGAAACAGCCTCGGCTGAAGGACATCGACTACTGTCCCTTCGATCCGAATGCAGTCGTCATTGGCCACGTTAAAATCTCCGGATCGCCGTCGGTGATCAACACCGTATGCTCAAAATGAGCGGACAGTTCACCATCTTTGGTGACCACTGTCCAGCCGTCATTTAGCATCTGCACCTGCGGCTTCCCGGCGTTCACCATCGGCTCGATGGCCAGGGTCATTCCGGCCCTGAGCTTCGGCGAACTCTTTCCGTCGACGAAATTCGGCACCTGAGGTTCCTCATGCACCGAGCGGCCGACGCCGTGTCCGACAAATTCACGCACCACGCTGAACCCGTGGGCTTCGACATACCGTTGGACGGCACGGGAGATGTCCGACACACGGTTGCCCGCCCTGGCCTGGGCAATTCCCTCGGCCAGCGACCGTTCCGTAACGTCCATCAGGCGCTGCGCCTCCAGGCTGCAACCGCCCACCGCCACCGTCTTCGCCGTGTCCCCGACAAACCCGCCGTGATAGACCCCGACATCGAGGCTCACGATATCCCCAAACTCCACGCGCCGCTCGCCGGCCAGCCCGTGAACGACTTCCTCGTTCACCGAGATGCAGATGTGGCACGGATACTTCCGATACCCCAGGAACGCGCTCTTCGCTCCATGCCGTTCGATCGCCGCCGCAGCGAGACCGTCTATCTGGCGCGTCGTCATCCCGGGCTGGATGACCGCAGCCACTTCCTCAAGCACCGTCCGGGCGATAGAACCCGCCACCCGCATCGCCGCAACCTCCCTCTCGTTCTTAATGCTGATCATGCTGCGCAGCGGGAGGAGAGGGTGTCCGAGACCGGGAGGGGTGAGGGTTGGCAGCGCACCGAGACGCGGCGCCGGCCCTACGACCACCAGGTCCGGCCCGGGGCTAGAACCTGCCCCGAATCCTGCCCTTCTTCAGAAATCCGTCGTAGTGCCGCATCATGAGATGCGATTCCATCTGCCGCATCGTGTCGAGCATGACGCCCACCAGGATCAGCATACTTGTGCCGCCGAAGAAGGTGGCCACCTGGAACGGCACCTGCATCTCGCGATTCAGAAGGATCGGAATCACGGCGATCATGGTCAGGAACATCGCGCCGGCGAACGTGATCCGACTCATCGCGTTGTGCAGGAACTGGCTCGTCGCCTGCCCCGGGCGAATCCCCGGAATATAGCCACCGTGCTTCTTGAGGTCGTCGGCGATCTGGATCTCGTTGAACTGGGTCGCAACCCAGAAGTAGGAGAAGAACAGAATCATCAACCCGAAGAGGAGAACGTAGAGGAAGGCCCCCTCGCGCAGATGCGCCGAGAGTCGGCCGAGGAACGCCAGGCTCGGGACGCTGCTGCCGAGCCAGCCGAGGACCTTCTCGGGAACCATCAGGATAGCCTGGGCGAAGATGATCGGCATCACCCCCGCGTAATTGACGCGGAGAGGCATGTAGCTGCTTCCGGCCGAGACCACCTTCTTGCCGATGGCACGCTGGGCGTACTGCACGGGCACTTTGCGCTGTGCCTGGGTGACAGCGATGACTCCGGCGATCACCGCGAAGAGGAGCAGGACCAGTGCGATGCCATAGAACGGGTTGAAGCCACCAGCCTCGCCGTCCGCGGAGCGCGTGAACATGTCCTTCATGCCAACAACCGCCTGGGGCATGCGGGCAAGGATGCCGATGCTGATCACGAGGGAAATTCCGTTGCCGATCCCCCGCTCCGTGATCTGCTCGCCGAACCACATCAGGAGCATGGTTCCGGTCGTGAGAATGAGGGTCGTCTGGAGGCGGTACCAGATCAGATTATCATACATCACCAGCTTCCCGGGGAAGTTGGCACCCGAGAAGACGGAGCTCGGATTCTCCCAGCCGATCGCCATGACGAGCCCCTGCCCGAGGCAGAGGATCACGGTGAGGTAGCGGCCGTACTGGATGATCTTGGTCCGTCCCCCCTCTTCACGAGCCAGCTTGCTGAGGGTCGGGACGACCGCCGTGAGGAGCTGGATGATGATCGTGGCGCTGATGTACGGCATGATCCCGAGGGATCCGACAGCGCAGCGTTCGAGGGCGCCGCCGGTGAACATGCTGTACATCCCCAACAGCGAGCCGCCGGAGTCCCCGCCGCGGGCGGCACGGGCAGCCAGCTGGTCGAAGAACTGCTTGAGCAGCGCACCGTCCAGCCCGGGAATCGGGGTCATCGAGACCACCCGACAGAGGGCGAGGACGAGCAACGTGAACAGGATCCGCGACTTGAGCTCGGGGATCTTGAAGCAGTTGCCGAACGTGTTGAGGATGTTGGCTAGCATGCCAGAGGCGCGGGTTTCAGGTCACGGGCTAGGCTCCGACGACTTCGCACTTCCCGCCCTTGGCCTCAATCTTGGCCCGGGCTGAGGCACTGAACGCGTGGGCCACCACCGTCAGCTTGTGGTTCAGGTCCCCGTTTCCGAGGATCTTGATCCGGCTCAGGCGACCCGAGGCGACATTGGCGTTCCGGAGAGCGGCGGCATCCACGCGGGCGCCGTTTTCAAAGCGGTTCAGCGATTCCACATTGACCGTGATGTACTTGATCGTGTGGCGGGCGTTGTTGAAGCCGCGCTTCGGCATCCGGCGGAAGAGGGGCATCTGGCCGCCCTCGAACCCGGGACGGATCGAGCTGCCGGAGCGGGCGCTCTGGCCCTTGCCACCGCGGCCGCTGGTCTTGCCGTGGCCGCTGGATTCACCCTGGCCGAGGCGCTTGCGCCGATGCTTGGCGCCGGGGCGGGGCTGGAGATTATGGAGTCGGAGTGACATAGGATCTATTAATTATCAGGAGGCTGCGGGCGCGGGGGTTGCAGGGGCGGCAGCCGCGGGAGCCGGGGCCTTGAGGGCCTTGCCGCGGGTCCGGTAGATATCCTCGCGCAACCGGAGCTGCTCAAGGGCGGCGAAGGTGGCCTTGACCACATTGGACGCGTTCTTGGAGCCGAGCGACTTTGTCAGGACATCCTTGATGCCGGCCGACTCGAGGACGGCGCGCACGGTCTTGCCGGCGATGATGCCCGTTCCGGGCGAGGCGGGACGGAGCAGGACGCGGGCGCCGCAGAAATCACCCAGGGAGTCGTGCGGGATGGTGTTGTCGCGGAGGGAGACGGGGACCATGTGCCCCTTGGCGATCTCACCCCCCTTGCGGATCGCGTCAGCGACCTCGCCCGACTTGCCGAGGCCGAGGCCGACGCGTCCGCGACGGTCACCAACAACGACGAGCGCGCTGAAGCTGAACCGGCGTCCACCCTTCACAACCTTGGCAGAGCGGTTGATGTAGACCACCTTCTCGGCAAACTCACTCTGACCGCCGTCATCATCCGAGCGGTTCCGGCGCGGTCCGCGATGGCCGCCACGGCCACGGAATCCGCCGCCGCCGCCACCACCACCAAATCCGCCGCCACCGAACCCACCCCCCTGGGAGGGGCCGCCGGCGCTGGCCGAGGCCTGGGGTGCGGGAGCCGGGGCTCCACCGGGGGTCGCGGCGCTGTCGTTCGTGCTTTTGATCAAATCTGACACGGTAGTAATCTCCTTCCGCTGTTAAAACTCGAGTCCACCCTGGCGAGCTCCGTCGGCCAGTGCCTTCACCTTGCCGTGATAGCGGAGGCCGTTACGGTCGTACACCACCTTCTTGATCCCCTTGGCGATGGCTGCCTCGGCAGCCAGCTTCCCGAGGGTTGTGGCCCCGACGACGTTGGCCTTGATCTTGCCGCCATGCGCCTTGGCACGGGTCGTGACCGCGGCCAGCGTGATCCGGGCGCTGTCGTCGATGAACTGCACATAAATGTGCTGGTTCGTGAACTTGACGGACAGGCGGGGGCGCTCCTTGGTGCCGGAGACGACGTGCCGGATACGGTACTTCCGCAACTGCAACAGCTGTTTCTTCTTCTTGTTCTGCATGCTTGGGTGCCCACGGTTTTGGCCGTGGATCTGAAAACGTTATTGGACGGTCTTGCCTTCCTTGCGGATGACCTTCTCGTCGGAGTAGCGGACCCCCTTGCCCTTGTAGGGCTCGGGCGGATAAAAGGCGCGAATCTCGGAAGCCACGAGGCCGACGACCTGCTTGTCGGGCCCTTCGATCGTGACCTTGGTGTTCTCCTCCACAGTCACCTTGATCTGGGCGGGAATCGGGTAGTTCAGCGGGTGCGAGTAACCGAGGCTCAGGTTGATGATGTTCCCCTGGACCGCGGCCTTGAAGCCGACGCCCTGGATCTCGAGCTTCTTGACGAATCCCTCGCTCACCCCCTTGACCATGTTGTTGATCAGGGCGCGACCCAGCCCATGCAGGGCGCGGGCTTCGGCATCCTCAGCCAGGCGGCTGACAACCACCTGGTTGTCCTTCACCGCGGCGGAGGTCTTCTTCGGGAGCTCGATGTCGAGCTTGCCCTTGGGCCCTTCAACATGAACGCGGGTTCCCTTGATCTCGACCTTCACCTTGGCCGGGATCGCAATGGGCTGTTTACCAATTCGTGACATAGTCGCGGAGCGTTAAAAGTTACCAGACGTAGCAGAGGAGTTCGCCCCCCACGTTCTTCTTCTTGGCCTCGCCGCCGCTCATCACACCCTGGGGGGTGGAGAGGATCGCGGTCCCGAGACCGTTGCGGACGCGGGGAATCTCGGTGGCGCCGACGTAGCGTCGGAGCCCCGGGCTGCTCACCCGGCGGAGCCCGGTGATGACGCCCCGGCGGCCGTCATACTTGAGCTTCAGCTTGAGCTTCTTGAGGGTCTTCCCCTCGACGGTGAAATCAGCGATGTAGCCCTCCTGCTTCAGGATGGCGGCGATGCTCGCCTTCATCTTGGAGTGCGGGAGTTCGACATCAGGCAACAGCGCGCGGTGGGCGTTGCGGATCCGGGTCAGCAAATCGGCGATCGTGTCGGTCATAGGATTACCAGCTGGCCTTGGTGACACCCGGGATCAGCCCGTTGAGCGCGAGCTCACGGAAGGTGAGGCGGGAGACGCCATACTTGCGGATGAACGCCCGGCGACGGCCGGAGATGCGGCAGCGATTCACGAGCCGGACGGGGCTCGCGTTGCGCGGAAGCTTGGTCAGCGCCGCGTAGTCGCCCTTCGCCTTGAGCTCGGCCCGGAGCGCGGCGTACTTCTTCACCGTGCGGGCCTTCTTCTTGTTACGTTCCAACCAGGAGGTCTTGGCCATAAGTCTCTTCTCTGAAAGTTAGCGGTTTTCCGCAAACGGCACACCCATGAGCTTGAGCAGCTCGAGGGCCTCGCCATCCGTCGGGGCCGAGGTCACAATCGTGATGTCCATCCCCTGCTGGCGCTTGATCTTGTCGAGCTCGATCTCGGGGAAGACCGTCTGGTCCGCGATCCCGAGCGAGTAGTTGCCGCGTCCGTCAAACGAGCGCGACGAGATGCCGCGGAAGTCACGGATACGGGGAAGGGTGGCCGCCACGAGGCGGTCCAGGAACTCATACATCGCGTCGCGGCGGAGCGTGACGCGGCAGCCGATCGGCTGGCCCTCGCGGAGCTTGAAGTTCGCGATGCTCTTGCGCGACTTGCTGATGGCGGGCTTGCGGCCGGTGATCATCTGCAGGTCCTTGGCGGCATCATCGATCGCCCCCTTTTCCAGGGAGGCGCTCACCCCCATGTTCACGACGATCTTCTCGATGCGCGGAACCTGGTGGACGTTCTTGTAGGACCGGCTCTTGATGAGGGCCGGTCGGACGTCGTTTTCGTACTTGGTGTAAAGTCTCGGTTTCATGTCCGGTGCCTAGTGCGTGCTCTCGATGGGTGCTCCGGTCAGGCGGGCTTGGCGACGCCGCGCTTCGCGGCACGGGCGTCAAATTTCTCAGCCAGCATCACATTCGACATGTGAATCGTCCCCTCGCGCTCGACGATGGCGCCCTGGGGCTGGCGCTGGGTCTTGCGCATATGGCGCTTGATCATCTTGAGCCCCTCGACGATGACACGGTTCTTCTTGGTAAGGACGGAAATGATCTTTCCGCGCTTGCCCCGCTCGGTTCCCGCGATCACGACGACCTCGTCGCCGCGTTTAACATGCTGCTTTGCCATACCTCAGATGACCTCCGGTGCGAGTGAAATGATTTTCATGAAGCGCTTGTCGCGCAGCTCACGGGCGACCGGTCCGAAGATCCGGGTGCCGCGAGGGTTGAGCTCCTTGTCGATGATGACGATCGCGTTGGAGTCGAAGCGAAGGTAGGATCCATCGGAGCGGCGGATGGCCTTCCGGGTGCGCACCACCACGGCGGTCACAACCTCGCCCTTCTTGACGGTGCCATCCGGGGCGGCCTCCTTGATGTGGGCCTTGATGACATCGCCAATCCGCGCATAGCGCTGATTGCGACCCAGGACGCCGATCGTGGCGGCGCGCTTGGCGCCGGTGTTGTCGGCCACATCCAGAATAGAACGTACCTGCAGCATAGCTCAAATATCTCCCGTACTCTCTCCGGTCAAACCGCGACCGGGGTTCCCTCGGTGTTTTTCTCAACGATCTCGACCAGCCGCCACCGCTTCAGGCGGGAGAGGGGCCGGGTCTCCTCGATTCGCACGCGGTCGCCAGGCTTGGCCTCGCTCTTCTCGTCGTGCGCGTAAAACTTCTTGTAGCGCGTGATGATCTTCTTGAACTGGGGGTGCGGAAAACGGCGTTCCACCCGAACAACGATGGTCTTGGCCATCTTGTTCGAGACCACTTCCCCCACACGCTCCTTGCGGATCCCGCCGGTTTTGTTCGTCTGTTCCATACTCTAGGTCAGGCAGCTTGCTTCCGCAGCTGGGAAATCCGTGTTTCAACCTTGGCGATCGCACGGCGGAGGTTCCGGAGCTCCGACGGCTTCTCCAGCTGGCTGGTGGCCTGCTGCAGTCGCAGCTTGAAAAGCTGCTGGCGGAGGTCACGGCCCTTGGCCGTCAACTCCGGGATCGTTTGGTCTTTCAGGTCGCTGAATTTCATGGCTGGCAAAAAAGGGTCTTGCGTAAAGGTCTTACGTCTTGGTCTTACGCGTGATGGCGCGAGATGAACTTGGTCCGGATCGGCAGCTTGGTCGCGGCCAGCCGGAGCGACTCCCGGGCCAGGGCCACGGGAACGCCGTCCACCTCAAAGAGCACATTGGCCGGACGGATCACCGCCACCCAGGACTCCAGGGGGCCCTTGCCCTTACCCATTCGGGTTTCGAGCGGCTTTTTGGTAAAGCTCTTCTGCGGGAAGATCCGGATCCAGACCTTGCCACGGCGCTTCATGTTACGGGCGATGGCGACACGGGCAGCCTCGATCTGCTTGGTGTCGAGCCAGCACCGCTCCATGGCCATCAGTCCATACTCGCCAAATGCAACCGTGGCGCCGCGGGTGGCGGTGCCAGCCCGGCTTCCCCGGTGCATTTTGCGGTACTTCACTCTTGCGGGCATCAAAGGCATACGCGGATCTCCAGTCTAAAGGGTCGTTATTTACCAGCAGGCACCGCAGGGGCGGAGGCCGACTCCACCGGCGCGGGGCGCGCGGCGGGACGCTCCTTCTTCTCCTCGGACTTGCAAATCCAGCACTTGACTCCCAGGACACCGTAGACCGTCTTGGCCTCGGCAAATCCGTAGTCGATGCCGGCACGCAGAGTGTGCAGGGGAACACTCCCCTCGTGATACAGCTCGACGCGGGCGAGCTCGGCTCCACCCAGACGTCCGCCGCAGCGAATCTTGATCCCCTCGGCCCCGAGCTCCATGGCGGTCTGAACCGCTTTCTTCATGGCCCGGCGGAAGCTGACGCGGCGCTCCAGCTGGAGGGCGACGTTCTCAGCGACGAGCTGGGCATCGAGCTCCGGCGTCTTCACCTCGAGGATGTCGACGTAGATCTCCTTGCCAGTCATCTTGCTGAGCTCTTCCTTCAGCTTGTCGATCTCAGAGCCCTTGCGGCCGATGACGACGCCGGGACGAGCCGTGAGGATCGTCACGCGGCAGCGGGTGGCGGCGCGCTCAATCAGAATGCGGGGAACGGATGCCGCCTCCAGCTTCTTCTTGAGGATCGAGCGAATCTGGTAATCCTCCGCCAGCAGGCGGCCGAATTCCTTCTTGTCGGCGTACCACTTCGAGCGCCAGTCTTTATTGACCGCAACGCGAAGGCCGATCGGGTTAGTCTTTTGCCCCATATCGTTTACTCGTCAGAAAGCACAATTCGAACGTGACAGGTCCGCTTCACGATCGGACCCGCGGAACCGCGGGCCTTCGGGGTGAAACGCTTCATGCTGAAGCCGGTGCAGGCCACGGCTTCGCGAACCGTGAGGTTCTCCGCCTTGAGGCCGTTGTTGTTCTCCGCGTTGGCGATGGCCGACTTGAGGGTCTTGGCCACCACGCGAGCCGACTTGCGGGAGACAAAGGAGAGGGCGGCCTGCGCCTTGAGCGCCGGGAGGCCCTGGATCTGCCGCACCACCTCGCGCATCTTCTGCGCGGACATGCGGACGTTGCGGGTGATAGCGAGAACTTGCATAGGCTACTTGGCCTCCGCCTTGGCGGTGTGGGCGCCGTGCTTCTTGAACGTCCGGGTGAGTGAAAACTCGCCAAGACGATGCCCCACCATGTTTTCCGTCACAAACACCGGGTTGAACACCTTGCCGTTGTGCACATTGAAGGTCAGCCCGACAAACTCGGGGGTGATCATCGAACGGCGCGACCAGGTCTTGATCGGGGCCTTGGAATTCACCGCCTTCGCCTTCTGGATCTTCTCCAGGAGGTGATGGTCGACAAACGGCCCTTTCTTAATTGAGCGTCCCATAGTCTAGGCTTACTTGAGCTTCATCGGCCGCCCATCCCGGCGAACCAGGATGAACCGGTTGGAGAACTTCCGGCGGTTACGGGTCCGGAGACCCTTGGCCAGCAGACCCCACGGCGACGTGAGATGCTGACGGCCACCACCGCTCTTCGACTTGCCGGCGCCACCACCGTTGGGGTGGTCGACCGGGTTCCGGGTGACACCGCGGTTCACCGGGCGGATGCCACGGTGACGGCTGCGGCCGGCCTTGCCGAGGATGACATTCGAGTGGTCGGGATTACCGACTGCCCCGACGGTCGCGAAGCACTCCTCGTTGACGCGCCGGATTTCCCCCGAGGGGAGGCGAACCTGGGCGTAGCCGTCACCCTTCGACATCAGCGTCGCAGAGCCGCCCGCGGAGCGGACGATCTGACCACCCCGACCGAGGTTGAGCTCGATGTTGTGGATCGCGATGCCGACAGGGATCTGCTTCAGCGGAAGCGCATTTCCAAGCTCGGGGGCGGCAGTCGCGCCGCTCATCACCTTCGCCCCGACCTGCAGGCCGGCCGGGCAGAGGATGTAGCGCTTCTCGCCATCCTTGTACTCGAGCAGGGCGAGACGGGCGCTGCGCATCGGATCATACTCGATGGCCGCAACGGTCGCCTCAACGCCGTGCTTGTTCCGCTTGAAATCAACCAAGCGAAGCTTCTGCTTGTGTCCGCCGCCGATGCCCCGGGTGGTCACGCGACCGTAGGCATTGCGGCCACCGGTCTTCTTCTTGATCACCACCAGGCTCTTCTCGGGCCGGGTCTTCGTAATGTCGTCATACGACGCGATACTGATGTAGCGCGTCGACGGCGTTAACGGCCTAAAGGTTTTGACTGGCATAAAATCAATGGTCCCGAGTTTGTCCTCGGAATGGTCGAGCCATCATTCCCGGCCCCTGGGAGGGCTTCGGTTATCGGTTCGACAACAATCGTTTGTTCCGGAGACCGGAAGAAACGGAGCGCGGAAAATACCAAAAGCCGACTGAGGTGCAACATGTTTTTGAAAAAAAAGTGATCCTTGCCACCTGAGGCCTTTGATTTCGTGCCCGCGGGCGGGGCATTTGCAACGGGTTTTGCAGGGTCGGCATGCCTTAAAGCCGGGAGGAAGGACCGGCGTGACCCTGGGAATCGCGAGTGACGGCCGCCCCGCCCCAAACACAACCCATTGGACAACAATTTGCTAGAGACGCCCTCGAGCCTCAGTCACCAGGCGAACCGCCTCCTGGGGGGTGGGGGCGCAAGCGGTGATGTGTCCCATTTTGCGGCCGATCCGCGCCTCGGTCTTTCCGTACAGGTGGAGCTTCACGCGGGGATCGCCCAGGGCTGCGACCCAATCGGGGGTCCCGTTTTTCCAGAGGTGTCCGAGAAGATTGGCCATGGCTCCCGCGCCGCGGAGGGTCGTTGCCCCCAGCGGCAGGCCGCAGACGGCCCTCAGTTGCTGCTCAAACTGGCTCGTGACGCAGGCATCCTGTGTCAGGTGGCCGGAGTTGTGGGTTCGGGGGGCGAGCTCGTTCACCACGACGCGGCCGTCGGTCGTGACGAACATCTCAACGGTGAGCAGCCCGACGACCTGCAGCGCCTCGAGGATTCCGCGGGCCAGCTCCACGGCCTGCGTGGCGAGGGCCGGGGGGATGGCCGCCGGCGCGAACGTCACGTCGAGGATGTGATGCGCGTGGGAGTTCTCGAACACGGGGAAGGCGGCGAAATCTCCCGACGCGGTGCGCGCCGCGACCACCGAGATCTCCTGGGTGAAGTGGACGAAGGCCTCGTAAATCCCCTCCGCTCCGCCGAGCGTTTCAAAAGCGCGCGACAGCTCTCCCGCGGAGCCGATTCGGACCTGTCCCTTGCCGTCGTAACCGAAACTGGCGGTCTTGAGCACCGCGGGAAGGCCAAGCTCCCGCGCCGCGAGTTCGAGGTCGGCCAGCGTGGCAATCCGACGGAACGGGGTGACTGGGAATCCGTGCTCCTGGAGGAAGCCCTTCTCCCGAAGCCGGTGCTGCGTGATATGGAGCACACGCCCGTCGGGGCGCACTGGCGCACACTCCGCTGCGGCCGCCGTGGTGGCCGACGGGACGTTCTCAAACTCGAAGGTCACGACGTCGACGCTGCGGGCAAATTCGCGCACCCGCGCCAGGTCCTCGTACGGGGCTGCCACCTCGCGGTCGGCCACCTGCCCTGCGGGCGTGTCGGAATCGGGCGAATAGATGGCAACGCGATACCCCAACTCCCGCGCGGCCAGGGCAAGCATCCGGCCAAGCTGGCCGCTCCCGAGGATTCCGATCGTCGAGCCTGGAAGAATCGGTCCCCCCTGCATCACCCGACCTTTCGGTTGGCGAGCACGCGCGCCGTCTGGGCCTTGCGAAAAGCCTCGTACGCCTTGCGATACTCCGGATGCTGGTTCCCCAGGATGGCGGTGGCGAGAAGGGCGGCGTTGATGGCGCCAGCCTTGCCAATGGCGAGCGTGCCCACGGGAATGCCCCCCGGCATCTGAACGATTGAAAGCAGGGAATCGATCCCCTTGAGAGCCTTGGATTCAACCGGGACCCCGAGCACGGGAAGCGGGGTCTTGGCCGCACACATCCCTGGGAGGTGGGCCGCGCCGCCGGCCCCGGCGATGATGACCTCAAGCCCCCGCCGGACGGCGGTCGCCGCATAATCAAAGAGGAGATCGGGGGTCCGGTGGGCCGAAACCACCTGGGCCTCAAACGGCACCCCCAGCTCCGTGAGCTGGGCCGCCGCGTGCTGAAGCGTCTCCCAATCCGACTGGCTTCCCATGATGAGGCCGACCAGGGGCCGGCGCCGGGCCTTAGATTTCACGCGCGGACTAAAGCGAGTCGGCCGGGGAAAATCAATGCCGCAGGGGAACGGGGGCGATCCCCCCCTCCCCTGCGGCCGGAGAAAAACCGCCTTGGGCCGAAGCCTCAGGCGTGGCGCACAGCCCCCCGCCCCTGAACCCGGGCAGGCTCGGAGGCCCGCGCCGGCTTCGAGGTCCGGGGGGCGAGGGCGTCGTAATTAGGATCGTTCGCCGCCTCACCACTCAGCGAGCGATGGACGATCAGGATGTACGTGACCATCAGGCTGACGGCCACAGCGAAAATAACCAGCTCCACAGGGGTGATCATGATGTCGATAGTCCGGATGCAGGAACAGCCACACGGCCGTTCGATCAGCCGGATTCCCCGGCTGCGACTGCTCCCTCACCTCTAACCCCGGCGGCCCGCCTCCACCTCACTTCGCTTGCGGTCTCTTTCGCAAAAATTGTCGACCAAAAAAGGGGGATTCACGGCGTCGCGGCCGGGGCTGTTGGAACCGTCGACAGGGCGGCGTGGAGCTCTGCTGCGGAGTGATAGCGGCAGGCCGGATCGGGATCGCAGGCCTTGAGGATCACATCCATCAGGGCGAGGAACCGTGGGAGGTCGGCCGACGGGATGGGGCGGCTCGGCATGGCCGGGAAGTCCATGCGGTTCCGACCGGTGGCGGCCTCGTACAGAACGACCCCCAGGCCGAAAAGGTCGGCCTCCGGCGTTCCAGCCCCCTCCGGTGCGATGTATCCCGGGGTTCCGATGTATTGAAGGGTCGAGACGGGAGCCCCCCCCGGTTCGTGATCCTCGCGGGAGCGGGCGACGAGCCCCAGATCGGTGAGCTTGGGGATCCCGCGAACGAAAATGATGTTGGAGGGTTTGATGTCGCGGTGCACCAGGTGATGCCCGTGGAGGTATTGCAGCGCCTCGGTGAGGTGGAGCCCAAGGTCGAGGCATTCGTCGAGGGTCAAAAAGTGTCGCTTCGCGAGATCCTTTGCCACCGACCGGGGGGAGTAGTGGGCCGGGTCGATCTCCCCCCGGGTGGTTTCGTCATCCCCGAGTTCCATCGCGTAGTAGAAGGAATTCGAGTCCGGGTCCCTTCCGACGAGCAGGATCGGGACGAGCCCCGGGTGCCCGGAGGAAATGGGGAGGTATCGCTCGATCCCCCGGAACTCTCGCTCAAAGCGGTCGGTATCCTGGAGCCCGCGGCAGGACACCACCTTCACCGCATGCAAGGCGCCCGTCGAATGGCGGGCCAGCCAGACCTGTCCGTAGGCCCCCTTGCCGATCGGCCCGAGCACCGTGTATCCCGGGATCTCCAGCCGCCCCCAGTGGGCGTGAAGCGGAGCCTCGGGTTCGAAGTGGAGCGTCGGGCTTTGGGTTTCGTCATCGGTCCCACCCAAATGCCCTCCCTGGTGGATCCGTTTCGACAACGCCCGGCGATGCCGCATCCGTTCGAGGTTCAGGGCCACCCCCCGGCCGAGCATCGCCCCGGGGAACTGCACACACAGGGGGATGGTCCACGAGAACCAAACCCCGGTGCTGGAGAGCATCACATGGTCGACAAGCAGCAGGATCCCGCCCCCGAGCATCGACAGGATGAGCCCTGGCAGGATCGGAAACCGGGAGACCCCGAAGGTCGCGAAGATCGAAGTGACGAGGAACAACCCCACCTCAACCCCCCAGGGGGGCCGCCGAAGCCAGTCGCGTCGCTGGAGATTTGTGAAGACCGTTGCATTCAGCAGCGGGCTGGGAAGCCCCCGGGTGAAAGGGGTCGAGACCGCCCCGGGACTCGGTGCCCCGGGATCGAGAATCCGTTCCCCGGGCCCGACGAACACCACCTTGTTCGAAACGCTGAACGAGGCGGGGAGGCTGTTGGACAGGACCCGGGTGTAGTCCACCGCGGGGATCCCCTCCATGGAACCGTAGTGGTTGATCCACCTCGGCCGGGGCGCCGGGGCGGGCGGACGGGGGAGCATGCTGCGGGCCACGAGTGCGACCACCGGCTCCCCCCCCTCGCGGGGCATCCCGTGCAAACGGGCGACCCCACCCTCCACCAGGGCCGATTCCCCGAGCCCCACCGGGAGGCTGGAAAGGCCGGCAGACGACGGGGGGTCGTCCGGCGGGCGGGTGCGCGTCGTCCCTGGAAGCGCCAGGAACAGGCTGCCTCGGGGGGCCTCCGGCCGGCCGTCGCCCGGGAGGAACCCGCGCCCGGGATCGGAGGCCAGCTCAAGGACCACCGCGCGGGCGTGCAGCTGGCTGAGCCGCTCCACCAAGGCCCGATGCCAGGAGAGCTCCCAATGGGCCACGCGACCCCCACGGGAGAGCTGGAGCCACGACTCCCCGTCCATGTAGACCACGGCCGCGGGAGGATCGGCGAGGGGAACGGCCCCGCGCCACTGCAGGAGGAGGTCGTAGGCGGGGCCGCTGATCCGGAGGTCGACCGGCGCCACAAGGCAGAGCCCGGCCACCACGGCCAGGCCCAGGGCAAAGCCCCACCCGATCCCGGGGACCGCCCCCGCTACCGGGTTGCGCGCCGGCAGACTGGGTCGTTGGAGGAGCACACCGTTTCCATTCCGCACAGCCACGCCCCGGCCGACGGGGAGGCTTAGCTCCCGAGCTGGGCGCGAGCCTCGTCCGCCAGGGCGGTGCTGAGGTAGCGTTCCCCCGTGGAGCAGGCGACCGTCACGATCACCTTCCCCCGGTTCTCGGGACGCCGGGCAATCTGAAGGGCCGCCCAGACGTTGGCCCCCGTGCTGATGCCGACCAGGAGGCCCTCCTCCTTGGCCAGGCGGCGGGCCATGGCGAACGCGTCGTCATTGCTGACCTGGATCGACTCGGTGATCTGGGGCGATCCCTTGTCGTCCTTGAGGTGGAGATTCTTCGGGACAAACCCTGCCCCGGTCCCCTGGATCTTGTGGGGCCCGGGCTTGACCGGTTCACCGGCGAGGGTCTGGGAGATGACGGGGGAGTCCTTCGGCTCGACGGCGATGGCCTGGAAGCTCGGCTTCTTCGGGCGAATCACCTCGCAGCAGCCGGTGAGGGTGCCGCCGGTTCCGACGGCCGCGACCAGGAAGTCGACCTTGCCATCCGTGTCCTCCCAGATCTCCAAGGCGGTGGTCCGGCGGTGAATCTCGGGGTTGGCGGGGTTTTCGAACTGCTGCGGGATCCAGGAGTTGGGGGTCTCCTTGGCGAGCGCCTCGGCGCGGGCGATCGCCCCCTTCATCCCCTCGGGCCCCGGGGTGAGGACCAGTTTGGCCCCGAGCATCGCGAGCAGGGTGCGGCGCTCGAGCGACATCGTCTCGGGCATCGTGAGGATGAGCTGGTAACCCTTCGCCGCGGCGACGAAGGCCAGGGCGATCCCGGTGTTGCCGCTCGTCGGCTCAATGATCACGGTCCCCTTCTTGAGAACCCCCTTCTTCTCCGCGTCCTCAATCATCGCCATGCCGATCCGGTCCTTCACGCTCCCGAGGGGGTTGAAGAACTCGCACTTGAGCAGGAGGGTGGCCTCCACCCCGGCAGTGACGCGGTTGAGACGGACGAGCGGGGTGCGGCCCACGGTTTCGACGATGTTGTTGTAGATGCGTCCCATAGGTGAATCGGGTTGATTAATCGAAGTTGTTACGGTGAAAACTGGTTTTTGCAATAGTGGGATGCCCGGCCGGGGCGGCCAAGCCCTTTTTGCTGGGGGCGAAACCCACCGCTTGACTGGGGGACGGGCTCGGCCCCTAATCTCCGCCGCTTTTAACTGAAACAGCCGTCATTCGCTTAACTGACCGCCAACGACAAAAACACATGAGTACGATTGTAGACATCAAGGCCCGCGAGATCCTGGACTCCCGGGGAAACCCCACCGTCGAGGTCGACGTCACCCTGGCTTCCGGCGCCTCGGGACGGGCGGCCGTCCCCTCCGGGGCCTCCACCGGGGAGCACGAGGCCATCGAGCTGCGTGACGGCGACAAGAAGCGTTACCTTGGCAAGGGGGTCTCGAAGGCGGTGAAGAACGTCACCGAGAAGATCCTCCCGGCGCTCGCCGGCCTGGACGCCCTCGACCAGCTGACCGTCGACAACACGATGCTCAAGCTCGACGGGACCGAGACCAAGTCGAAGCTCGGCGCCAACGCGATCCTCGCCGTCTCCATGGCGAATGCCAAGGCGGCCGCGGCGCTGCTCGGGGTGCCTCTCTTCAAGTACCTCGGCGGGCCGAACTCCAAGGTCCTCCCCGTCCCGATGGCCAACGTGATCAACGGCGGAGCCCACTCCGACGCCCCGATCGACTTCCAGGAGTTCATGATCATGCCCGTCGGGTTCGACACCTTCAGCTCCGGGCTGCAGGCAATCACCGAGATCTTTCACGCCCTCAAGGGAGTGCTGAAGAAGAAGGGGCTCAGCACCGCCGTCGGGGATGAGGGCGGGTTTGCCCCGAAGCTCGAGAGCGCCGAGGCGGCCATCGAGGCGATCCTCCAGGCGACCAAGGACGCGGGCTACAAGGCCGGAAAGCAGATCTACCTGGCCCTCGACGTTGCCAGCTCGGAGTTCTACACCGGCAACGGCAACTATGTCTTCAAGAAGAGCTCCGGACGGAAGCTCACGGGGGATGAGCTGGTGAACTTTTACGTGGAGCTCTGCGGCAAGTACCCCATCGTCTCCATCGAGGATGGGTGCGCCGAGGGAGACTGGACCACCTGGAAGACCCTCACGAACAAGCTCGGTTCGAAGGTGCAGCTGGTCGGGGACGATCTCTTCGTCACGAACGTGAAGTTCCTGCAGAAGGGGATCTCCACCGGCACGGCGAACAGCATCCTGGTGAAGGTGAATCAGATTGGTTCGCTCACCGAAACCTTCGACGCCGTCGAGCTGGCGCAGATGAACAACTACACCGCGGTGATCAGCCATCGGTCCGGCGAGACGGAGGATGCCACCATCGCGGACATCGCCGTGGCGACCAACGCCGGCCAGATCAAGACCGGCTCCCTGAGCCGGACCGACCGGGTGGCGAAGTACAACCAGCTCCTGCGGATCGAGCAGCTCCTCGGCTCGAACGCCGTCTACGGCGGCAAGCTCAAGGTGGTGTAACCCGCCCCTCCGCCAAACCGATTCCGTTCAGCGCAAGCGGCCGGCCCGGGTCACCCCAGGCCGGCCGCTCTCATTTGGAGGGGAAGAGGCGCGGGCCCAGCCGAACACCTGCGCCGACAGGATCCCCCCTGCCCCGCCCCGGCAGCACCCCTGCCGCCAGGACTACCGCTTAAGGCTGTTGTAGGAGAT
>DMJJ01000091.1 GCA_003452185.1 Verrucomicrobiales bacterium
GGGCGCGTGAGCACCTGCTGCAGCGTGATGTCCGCGATGGCATCCTTGATCAGGAGCCGACCCGACTTCAGGGCCGCCTTCTGCTCATCGTTCGCCGCCGCCTCCCCCTTATCCTTCTTCGTCCGCTCATACTTGGCCCAGGTGTACACCTTGTCGCCAAAGATCCGCTCCGCGGCGCCATACGCCCAGTCGCGGAACGCCCCCTCGGTGAACTTCATGATGTTCCCCTTGTGAACGATCGTCACGTTGCGGCGCTTGAACCGCAGGGCGTATTCGACCGCCGCCTTCATCAGGCGGATGGTCCCGACGGTGCTCACCGGCTTGATGCCGATTCCCACCTCGACGGGCGGGGCCCCGTGCCCGTTGCTCGCCTTGGCCATGTATTCCGCGATCCGCTCCTGGGTGCCGAAGCGGATCTTCGCAAAGTCCTTCGGGAACTCCCTGGCAATGAACTCCAGGACCTTCGCCGACTCGGGCGTGCCGGCCTTGTATTCGATGCCGGCGTAGATGTCCTCCGTGTTCTCGCGGAAGATCACCATGTCGACCTTCTCGGGATGCTTCACCGGGGAGGGAACACCCGCAAAATACTGCACCGGACGAAGGCACACATACAGGTCCAGCATCTGGCGCAAGGCGACGTTCAAGGAGCGGATCCCCCCGCCGACCGGCGTGGTCAACGGCCCCTTGATCCCCACGAGGTACTCGTTGAAAGCCGTGATCGTGTCGTCCGGAAGCCAGTTGTTGAACCGCTTGAAACTCTCCTCCCCCGCAAACACCTCAAACCAGTTGATCTTCCGACGCCCCCCGTACGCCTTGGCCACCGCCGCGTCAATCACCCTCACGCTCGCCGCCCAGATGTCCGGCCCCGTGCCGTCCCCACGAATGAAGGGAATGATGGGATTCTCGGGAACCACGAGCTTCCCGGCCTGGATCGTGATCCGGCCGCCGGCAGGAGGAGTGACAGAAGTATAGGGCATAAAAAGAGCTTATTCAGTTGACGTTGACCATCGATACCGTTGGGGACTCTTTACAGATTCCCCGGGCGGGGGGCAAGGATTAGCGACGCCCCGCGTCGGGACCGCCAAGGGCGCGGGCCATGTCGGAGCCGAGGGCCACGGGGTGTGAGAGATCGCCCTTGAGGGTGGCTCGCTGCGGGGTGCCCCCCAGATAGGAGACCGCGTTCAGGATGAGGGTGCTGCTTCCGTCGAGGGTGGCGTGGGCCGCAACGGCGGCCTGGCATCCCCCCCCCATGGCGTTGAGGAAGGATCGCTCCGCCTCCACGCAGGCGCGGGTGCCGGGGTCATTCAGGCGGGAGCAGATCTCCAGGGCGAGGGGGTCCCCGGCGCGGATCTCGATGCCCACCGCCGCCTGGCCGACGCAGGGGATCATCTCGGAAGCCGGGATGGGGGCGGCAACGAGGGAGGCCGTGGGAGGGTGATCGCCGTCCGAGGGGCCCCCCTCGATCCGACCGTCGGGTTGGATCCGGTATCCCAGGCGACGAAGCCCCGCGGCCGCCAGGAGCGTGGCATCCATGGATGCGTCCTCGGAAACCTTGCGGAGGCGGGTCCCGACGTTCCCCCGGATCGGAACCACACGCAGCCCCGGATGGAGGTCGCAGGCCTGCGCGCCGCGACGGGTGCTGCTGGTGGCGATCACGGCACCGGCGGGAAAATCCCGGAGCCGGGTGCCGGGTGCGAAACCGCGGGCGGAGCCGCCGGGGATCCGGTGAACCAGCACGTCCCGGGGATCCTCCCGGGGTTCCACCGCCCCCAGGATCAATCCCTCCGGAAGGTCCGTCGGGAGATCCTTCAGGCTGTGGACGGCAAGGTGGGCCTCGCCGGAGAGGAGTGCCACCTCAAGCTCCTTGGTGAACAGCCCCTTGGGCAGGGTGGCCGAGGCGAGGGCGGCGGTCTGGAGCTTGTCGCCCGTGGTTTTGAAGATACGGATCTCAAACGGGCGATCCGGAAACAGCGCGCGGCAGCGGGCCAGCACGGCATTGGCCTGGGCCAGGGCGAGGGCGCTTCCCCGGGTGGCGATGATCACGGTTGAAGATGTCGGCATGGGCAGGGGGGGGATGGGGCCGCGACGTTCGTGGCCGGGGTCACGACTTGGGGGAGAGCATGGGAGAGCCCTCCGAGCCCGCGCCGCCGGCCGACGCCGGCCGACGATTCTCCAGCAGCGCCTGGGCTTTCTCCCGGATGATCGTCATACAGGCCTCGACCTCCTCGTGCCGCTGCTTCATGTACCCGTCGGCGATGGTCTGCAGGTCGTCGACGTTGTACAGATACACGTCGCTCATGAAGTTCACCTCCGGCTCGATGTCGCGCGGCACCGCGATGTCGATCAGGAGCAGCGGCCTGTTCTTCCGCAGGTCCATGAGGGGCCCGAGCTTCGGCCGGTCGATGATGTAGTGGGGGGCCGAGGTGCTGCTGATCACGATGTCGATGTGCTGGAACTCCTCCGCCCAGGCGTCGAAGTGGATGGCCCTTCCCCCCAGCTCCTTGGCCAGGGCCTCGGCCCGGTCGAACGACCGGTTCGAGACCAGGAGGCTGCGGGCCCCCCTCGACAGCAGGGCGCGGGCGACCTTCTCGCTGGTGTCCCCCGCCCCGATCACCATGACGTCGCGGTCGGTGAGCCGCTCGAAGATCTTTTCCGCCAGCTCCACGGAGACGGAGGCCACCGAGATGCTCCCGCGCTGGATGTTCGTCTCGGTGCGGATCTGCTTGGCGACGTTGAACGCCCGCTGGAAAGTCTTGTTGAGCCTCCCCCCGGTGTGCCGGTGCTGGAGGGCGAGATCGTAGGCCTTTTTCAGCTGGCCCAGGATTTCGGTCTCCCCCAGGACCATGGAATCGAGCCCGGAGGCCACCTTGAACAGGTGCTCCACGCTCCGAGGGGCGGGGTGCACGTACACCTCGGCCTCCATTCCCTCCTGGATCCCGCGCTCCAGGAGGAGGAAGCGCCGGAGCGCCTCCATGGCCTCCGCGGGATCACGCGGGCTGGCGGCGTAGAGCTCCACCCGGTTGCAGGTGGAGAGGATCACGGCCTCCTCGGCTAGGCCCGACTCCCGGAGCCGCCCGAGGGTGGCCGGAATCTCCTGCTCCGCAAAGGCCATCTTCTCGCGCACGGCGACGGGCGCGGTTCGGTGGCTGAGACCGATGACGTAGATACTCATCCGCGTGTCAGAGGCCGCCCCCGGTCCTGCCCACCGCGACGTGGTGGATTGAGGAGAGAAGGTAGAACCCCCAGAAAGTGAGTATCACAAAGGCGAAGCCCCCGACGGCCCCCAGCGCAAACCGTCGTCCGCGACGCCCGTACCGGGTGTTCATGATGACCATCCCCAGGTAAATCGCCCACACCAGCGCGACCCAGATCAGGGTCGAATCCATCTTCAGGAATGAGCCGGTCCGTTCCTTGAGCCAGAGCAGCCCGGATCCAAGCCCCGCGGTGATGAGCGCGAGCCCCGCCTGCATCAGGCGCGATGTGATCTGCTCCAACCGCTGGATCGGGGGCAGCATCGAAAGCACTGCCCGGAGCTTCTTCTGCTTCAGGTCCCGCTCCTGGACCAGGTACATCACTGCAGCCACACAACTCAGGCCGAATGCCCCCGCCGCGAGCAGGATCAGCGCGGCGTGGAGGCTGTGGACACCCCCCGAGAAATTCGGATGCTGCGGCTCATACGGGGAATCCAGCGGAGGCATCAGGGCGAAGACGCCGATTCCGAGCAGCAGGGGGGAGACAAACGCCCCGAGGAACCGCACCCTCGACCAGGCACCCAGGACCAGGTAGGCCGTGGCGATCGTCCAGGCGATGAAGATCGTCGCCTCGAACAGATTGTTGATCGGACACCGCTGGAGCGAGAACCCCCTCTTGAACATCGCCCCGGTGTGAAGGCACCACCCGGCCAGGAGAAGGAAGTAATTCACCCGGTTCTCCTGCCGGAAACCATCCCGTAGCAGAAAAATCGAGTACAGGGTGCTGAAGCCGTAAAGGACCACGGCCAGCCAGAAAAACCCTCGATCGGTCAAGGCGATCACCCCCCCAACCTAAGGCCTGCCCCCCGGGGCCTCAAGCCCGCAGTTCCCCGGGCCCCGGACCCGGGGAAATCACAGGGGCCCGGCCCGGCGTCCGCTCGGGCCTGAAGAAAAATGGACGGGGGCGTCGGGGCTCCCCTACCCCTCACCCCCCCTGGGTTGGGATCGGCTTCAGCTTGCTTCAAGACCCCGGGATTCCTCATCCTTGCCGCGACATGAACGCTGCCGAGTCGCTGTTGCTCCGTCGCCCCGCGGTACGCCCCCCCCTGGACGTCCCCTTTTCCCCCATCGCCCTTGGGAACAGGGCCTATGAGCAGGCGGTCCGGGAGGCGCGGGAGACGGACGAGGTCGGCTTCGCGCTGGAACGGAACCAGGGACGGGTCTCCGTCCGCCGGATGAGGATTCTCCGCCACGGGCACGAGGAGGAGACCCTCCGATACCTGGAGCGAACGGTGAAGTTTCTCCTCTGGCAGATCGGGGGATGGAAGCTCACGCTGGCCGCCCCTTCCTCGATCGCTTCCGCGCTCGCCGGGATCTACTCCCAAAGTGGGGCGCGCAGTTTCGACACCCATCTCATGGCGCAGGCCTACGGCCGTCCCTTTGAGGTCCACCTCACCTCCCTCGACCGGCTCCCCGTGGCGCTCGAGTCAGGGACACCGCTCGGGGGCCACCTTGACGGGTGCCGGATCGGTTTCGACCTCGGTGCCAGCGACTACAAGCTCTCCGCGGTTCAGGAGGGCAAGGCCGTCTTCACAACCGAGATTCCCTGGGACCCACGGGTGCAGCCCGACCCGGAGTGGCACTTCCAGAAGATTCAGGAGGGCCTCCGGCAGGCCGCCTCCCATCTCCCCCGGGTCGATGCCATCGGGGGGAGCTCCGCCGGGATCATCCTCGACAACGAAGTCCGGGTGGCCTCCCTCTTCCGAAGCGACCCGCCCGACCTGGTCGGCGTG
>DMJJ01000349.1:0-7536 GCA_003452185.1 Verrucomicrobiales bacterium
GGTGAGGCCGCTCGCCGGGATCAGCTCCAGATACCCCCTGAGGCCTAGGGCCGCCTGGGAGGAATCCCCGGCGAGGGCCGCGAGCTCAACGCCCTGGAGCTTCAACTCCATCGCCGCGAGCGTCGGCGATGGCAGGCCTGCGGCGACAGCCGCGCGCCTCACCGCCTCAAGGCCCGCCGCCAGCGGACGAACCTCAACGCGGATGAAATCAAGGTCCAGCAGGGCTGCATCCCCCACCATGAGCCCGAGGTCGTGAGTGCCGGTGGGAAGCACAACCGTGTCGACCTTGTTGGTGGAGAGAACTCCGAGGCTCCGCGTATTGAACCAGGTGAAGCTCAGGGGGCGTCCATCCGGATCGTAGGAACGCCCGCCATCCAGAACGACCGGCGCGTTCGATCCGTTCACCGCGTAGACCACCCGCAAGGGGGTCGCCTGGGCATCCGCCACCGGCGGGTCATCGACCGGGGTGACCTGGATCGTCACCGTGGCGGGGAGGGATTCACTCTCCCCATTCGAAACGCTGAACGTGAACGCGTCGGGGCCGTTGTAGTTCCCCGCAGGGACGTAGAGCAGCGAGGGGGGAGTCCCGAGCAGATACCCGTGCGCCGGTTCCGAGATGTGGTAAACGAAGTGGCTGGAAGCCGCAGGCAGGGTCCCCAACACGAGACGGAGGCTCGAGTCCTCCGCCAGGGTCAACTCCTGGGGTAGGGCCACCGGGGAACTGAGGAGCCCGGTGAGCTCGAGTTTCAACTTCACCCCGGAGCCGCGGAGATCGTTGTCCGCCCCCCGACCCACCAGAATCTCCAGGAAGTCGCCCGCCGAGAGAAGGACGGAACCGAAGTAACTCCCCACTTCTCCAGCCCCCATCGCCCGGTCGAACAACACCTCCCCGTTGTGGAGACCGATGATCTCGTTGTCCCCTCCCACGGGCAGCGGGAGATACGGCTCGGCGAGGAGCTTGAGGTCGTAGCTCCCCTCGCCCCCGTCCGGCACCTGAAAGCGCACCGCAGCGTAGTCGTACGGGGAGCCGACGCCCGGGAACATCCAGACCGCGTCGCCCGGGAGGACCGCCTGGTGCCCGTCGGCGTATGCCGTGTTGGTGGTGGCGTTGTGATGGATCGCGGGATACCATCCGGGGACCCCAGCCCACCCTTCATCCTCGGTTCCCGAGCCAAATGGGTACGGGTCGAGGAGGAACACCCCGCTCACGTTCGACTTCCACCCGTAGCTCCACGGGCCGGCGGGGTTGGAGAGCGTCGAGAACCCGCCCGAGAGGGTGAACCTGGGCCTCGGAGCCCCGGACGGGAGCACCTCCAGGGTGGCCCCCCGGCTCTCGACGGTCTTGCGGGAGCCGAACACGCTGACGGTGTACACCCCCGCGTCCAAGGCCGACACCCGTGGGATGCGATACGTTGCATTCGTGGCCCCGGGGATCGTATACCCATCCTTTCGCCACTGGTAGCCGGAGGGGAGACCCACTCGGGTCTCCACGCTGAAGGTCACCGGAGCCCCATCCACCACCTGCTGGCTGAGGGGCTGTGTGACGATCTCAATGGGCAGAGCCCAAAGGTTGCAATAGCCGTGGGTGCCCGCCGCAAAGATCGCATGGACCTGCTGTGCATCGATTGCCCCGGAGTAGACGTTGAGCTCATCCAGTTCACCGTTGAAGACACTCGGATTTCCGGCGGAGAGCACGCGCCTGCCGATATACATCTGCCCGGAGGTCCGTGGGGTGAGGCTGCCCAACGCCGTGGTCAAAAGGAGTTCACCCGAGCCGTACAATTTCCCCACCCCCGTGACCGCATCATAGGTCATGGCGATATGCTGAAACCCCGTGCCGAGCGTGGGGATGTGGGCCGACATCGAATGCGCCCCCCCGGAGGTGTCGATCAGGTTCACATAAAGTTCCCCGTTCGGAAACAGCCAGAGGTGGGGGCCCACTCCGATGGTCGGATCCCACCACTCGACCACCGGCTGCGGCACACTCCAGCTCAACGGCCGCACCCAGCACTCGATGCTAAACCCCGGCCCGCGTCCCAGGGCCTTCACTGCGGGTGTATCCACCCAGAGGCTCGTGGCAACGCCATCCAGATGCAGCGCCGCCCCCACCATTCCTTGCGCGTACGTGACGGGCGTCTCGGCCGCGGGGAGGCGGCTCGACGCGCCGTCGACCAGGTCCCCCTCGAACCCAAGCCGCGCGACGATCCCGGGTGGAGGTGTGAGACAACTCGTCGAGGTGCGGGGATCCAGCACCGACAACCGGACGGCCGGGGATTCCAGCGAGCCAGCGGGATTTGAAACACGAACCGAGTACTCCCCCTCGTCGGCAGGCAGACAGTTGTAGACGGCCAGCGTATCTTTGATCGCACCCTCGATCGGCACCCCATCCCGGAGCCATTGGTAGAAAAGCAGCGGACTTCCATGCGCGTGGACGGAGAAGTAGGCGCTCACCCCCAGGTCCACAGTCTGAGCTTCCGGCACCGCATCCAGTATGGGTGCCTGCAGCGGAGCGGCACACTTTCCGAACTGGTCCGCGACAGCGAGTCGGGCCACCGCCGAGGGCATCAAGGCGACCGAGTACAGGCTGATTTCGTCCAGCGCACCCTGGAAATGCGTCGTCCCAAAACCCCCGTCATACCGGCTTGCGATCCGAAAGTCGCCATGGGTGGCGGCCAGGAAGGAGCCGAGTTTCTCCGTCGCCACCGGCATCCCGCGCAGGTAGAGGGTGCCGATGCCGGAGATGCGGTCGTAGGTCAGGGCGACGTGGACGAAGACCCCCTCCGGGACGATGCCCGGGGCAGACCGGAGGTCATGCGCTCCTCCCGAGGTGTCAATCAGACTCGCGAACAGGCTTCGGTCACCTGTGGGAGAGACCCACAACATCACTCCCTGGTCCCACTCCACGATCGATTGCGGCTTGTCGGCAGCCGTCGTCCGGATCCATCCCTCCACCGTGAACCCATCCCCCTGGCCGAGATCCAGCCGGGGGCTGGCCGGGGTCCTCAGCCAGGTGGAATTGCCGTCGCAGACGAGAGCCGTCCCGATGCGGCCGGAACCGAACGCGAGGCCGCCGCCATACAATGGGGGGGTCCCGGCGTAGTCCCCGGCCGCCATTCCCTCCATCCGCCAGTTCTCCACCAGCGTCGGGGGGAGCGGAAGGCACTCCGTGGGCTTGGGATCCACGGCGAGGTACGCCGGGGGGCTCAGGATGACACCCGCGCCGTTGGAGACACGAATCTGATATCGCCCCGCACCGGACAACGGCACGTTCGTCAGCGAGAGTTGCGTCTGGGTAGCCCCCGGGATTTCCACCCCGTCCTTGATCCACTGGTAAACGAGCGGCCAGCCACCGATCGCCTCGGCACTGAAACGGAAATCGAGCGTGGTCATGATCTCCCCGCCCACGGGAGCCCTCGAGATCTGTGGAGGGACCAACGGCACGGTGCATTTGCCCTGGGACCGGCTTGCAATGATCCCCTTGATCTCGGCAAATCCGATCTCCCTTCCGTAAATCGCCAACTCGTCGATCACCCCGTTGAATGAGCCGCCTGTCAGATTCCGACCGATCAGCACCGGGAACGCGGTCATCGGGGACATCCCCCCCTGGCTGGCCATCGCCACCACCTTCCCGTTGAGGTAGAGCCGCGCCGTTGCGTCACTCTTGCTGTAGGTCAGGGCCACGTGTGAAAAGACCCCTGCGGGAACCAACCCGACGTCACTGGTCACCTGAAGAGTCACCCCATCCGCCGACTGGAGAGTCGCCCCCAGGGCCGAGGATCCAACCCCCGAGAGGTAGAACGCCACCCCGGAGAGTCCCGAGCCCTCCCACCCCAGGATCGGGAGGAGTTGCCCGTTGGGAATCGGCTGCACCCAGGCCTCCACCGAAAACCCGTCCGGCCCCTTCCCCAGGTCAAGCTCCGGAACCGGTTGCACATCGAGACCCGCCGACGGGCCTCCGTCGAAAAAGAGCCCTCGTCCGACATACCCGTTGGTGAACACAAGGGTGCCACGCGCGCCGGCGATGCTCCCCATTCCCTGAGCGTACAGGTCTCCCTGCAGCCTCCACGCGGCCACAAGGCCCGGCGGCGGGGAGAGACAGGTGTCCGGCGCCGCGTTCACCACGAGAGTCATGGTGGCGAGAAACGGGGGCCCCGCCGCACTCAGCACCCGAACCGAGTAATCCCCGGTGTCGCCCGGAGTCACACTGCTGAACTGGAGTCGAAGGGAGGTGGCCCCCGGGATCGGCTGCTCTCCCTTGTACCATTGGAGAGCCGCCCCGGCGGGGATCAATCCCTGCGGCAGCAGTGTCATCGGCTGGGTCTCGTACCCAACCAGCCGGACCGGGTTGAAAAAGACCCGACCTTTCCCCGCCGCGACGCCACACTTCCCGACCGCCCCGGCTGCGTAAATCCCGCCAATCTCCCCGGCCGAGAGGGAACGCTTGTAGAGGGTCACCTCATCCAACACCCCTTGAAACAGGGTGCCGTAGCCGGGGCGCCGCCCGATGTTCAGCTGGTAGCTTGTCTGTGGGGTGAACGGCGCGAACGTCACGGTCGAAGCGCTGATGCCGTCGAGATAGATCACCGCGACACCGCTGGCTGAGTCGTAGGTCAGGGCAAGATGGTGAAAGATCCCCGCGCTCCAGGCACCGGCAGCCGTTCCAATGACGTGCCCCCCTCCTCCCGTATCGACGAGATTCGCGAACACGGCCCCCTGCCCCCCGACCCCCAGCCAGAGATGTGTCCCCAGGGTGCCGGTCTCCGTGGTCCAGTCGAGGAGCGGTTGGGCCCGCTGCCCATCCGGCGCCTTGAACCACATCTCGAGGGTAATCCCCGAGCCGTCCCGGAGATCGGCGACGGTGCCGGCTGGCACCAACATCGAACCGCCGGTTCCATCAAACGAGGCCCCGGTTCGAACCTTCGCATCCACGAACGTCACCCCGGGACTGGCCTGTGCCACCGTCCCCCCGATCAGCTCTGCCGCACTCCCGTTGAACGGCCAGAAGGCGGCGATTCCGTCCGGCGAGCTCAGGCACCCGCCGGTGTCCGCCCCCACCAGCACCAACATCGGAAGGCTCTCCACGGAGTGGGTTCCCGAAACAGCCCGCACCGAGTAGAAGCCGCCGTCCAGGGCCGTCGCCGCCGCCACCGAATACGTCGTCCCGGTCGCGCCGGGAATCGGGCTCCCGCCCAGGAGCCACTGGTAGGTCCATGCTCCGGCGCCCGGTGTCACGGTCCGAAGCGTGAACGCACTCCCGACCTCCACCGACCCGCTCGCGGGATCGACCCCAATCACGCTCACCTCGTCGGCGGGGGAACAGACCCCGTCCGTTCCGGCCGCCACGATCTGGCCGATCTCGGAAGGCGTCAGCGGCCGTGAATAGATGGCCAGCTGATCCAGTGTTCCGTGGAGATCCGAAGCCTGGGGTGTCGTTGGATCCGAGCCAACGAGGATCGGCCCAGCAGTCGCCACCCCCATCGATCCCACCGAACGCCGGGCGACCTCAACTCCGTCCACATACAAGAGAGCAAGCCCGAGCGCACGATCGTAGGTGAGGGCGATGTGGTGAAACAGGGAATCCGCGATCGTGTTGGGGGGCGACTGTACGGTCCCGTGGTTTCCCGCCACGTCCGAGAGCGTTGCGGCCACGGTCCCGGCTCCGGCCGTTCCGGCCCAGATCTGCACGCCGGTCTGCTTTCCCCCATCATTCCACTCGATCAACGGCTGGGACCGGGTCGGATCCTCCTGCGAGACCCAGAAGTCGACCGTGAACCCATCGCCAGCCCCCACATTCCGGGCCTGCGACGCCGGGAGCATGACCAGCGTCCCCCACCCTGCGAGGACGAGCCCCTTTCCCACCTTGGCCGGCCCGTAGCCCACAGCCCCCGTGACGCTGCCCTGATCGAACGCGAACGCATCCAGCAACGTTCCCTCGAACGCCCAGTAGCCAACGTTGTTGGCCGGCCGTGGACCGCATGACGTCGCGGTTGCCGAGAGGGGGAGGAACCCAATGACCAGCCCAAGGAGGAGAAGGCAGACGGGGGGGCGGATTATCGAGTCGCTGACACGGCGGTGTTCGGATGGAAGGTTCTCCAGGCGGCTCATGGTAATGTCGTCCCTCCCAAGCCTGGTTTCCTCGCGGCGATGCACTCTCAGACAGAGAGGCTACGCCTCGGAAACCGGGTCTCGTTGGTTGATCAGAGTGTTACTCGCCGGGAGACCGTGAGTCGAGTTGAATCCCAGGCCAGAAAGGGCCGAACTCCACCCGCCTGGACCCCTCCTGTGAGTCACGGGTGGTGGGAGCCGGTTCTCCGATCCCCTGGGCCAGGTGAGGTCTCGTTACCTCTGCTCCCAAGTGGAAAAAGGGATCGACACATCACCCCGTGTGCAGATAACACCCCCGCAGCCACCCAGGCTGGAAGGCCAGGGTGACCAGGAGGCGATTTTATGAACCCGGCCTCCCCCCATCATCATGCCCCGGAGCCTCCCCAGGCGGGGGAGCCGATGCCACTCGAGATCGTCGCAGACGACCGCGAAGCCGGCCAACCGGTCCTCGCGGCCCTCACGCGACTCGGCGTCACGGCCGGCAGAGTCGAACGACTGGGGCTGGGGGACTATCTCGTGGGAGGGACCCTCCTGGTCGAGAGAAAGAGCGCCCGGGACTTCATCGCGTCGCTCATCGATGGGCGCCTCTTCAGTCAGGCCGCACGACTCGCACGGCACACGGGTCCCTCCTGCCTTCTGCTCGAGGGGTCCGGGCGCGAGCTCTCCAGCCAGGGGGTCAGCCGGGAGGCGATCCAAGGGGCCCTGATCACCTTGGGCCTGGTGTTCCATCTTCCGGTCCTCCGGTCAGTCGTTCCGGAGGAGAGCGCCCGCCTGATCCTCATGGCGTGGCGACAGCTCATCCGTCAGGACCGGGATGAGATAGGCCGCCCTGGCCGACGCCCCAGGCGACGGAAACGGGCGCAACTGATGGCGCTCCAAGGGCTCCCATTCGTCGGCCCCCAAACGGGCGGCCCTCCTGTTGGAGCGATTCGGGTCTGTGCGAAAAGTGCTGACCGCAACCCCGGGCGAGCTCGAGTCGGTTCCAGGAATCAGCACCACGACCATCCAGGCAATGGAGTGGGTGCTTGGCTGAAGGAAAGGAACCGGCGGGCCGTGTGAACGCGGCCGTCAGCGAAACGAGGCAACCGCCTCCGACCCGTCGGTCCGTTGCGGCACAGGAAGCGATCGCTCCCCCACCCCTCCACGAGACCACGCCCGGGCGCTGAAGAACTGTGGATCCCGCAGGCGACTTGGCACGACCTTGACAGCAGAAACCAGCAAGAGCACCGCCAGGGTGATGTAGTTCGCCCGTGTCACCGAGTGGAAGAAGGAGACCTTCCCGAGCCGCTTCCTCGCAAGCCACGCGATCGAGGCCTCCTCGAGCAGGCTCGAGACCGCGATCCCGGTAATCGCAAGCAGGGTGACACAGAGGAGGCGGGCCCCCCAGTAAGGCTGGAGGTCCCGGTTGGAATAGATCTCCATTCGCCTGGC
>DMJJ01000349.1:7856-13947 GCA_003452185.1 Verrucomicrobiales bacterium
CGCCTGGCCTGATAGAACATGGAATGGGCTACCGCGATCACCAGGACAAACAGGACCATGGTCCCAATCCCGAGCAGGAGGGCGTACCACTTGGGTTTCAGCAGGAGCATCAGCCGCACGACGACGACAGCCCCGAGCAAAACCGCCCCAACGGATGCCTCCTCAACGCGCCACAGACTCCCCGTGAAACAAATGAACAACCCGGGTACGGTGCTGAGGACGTTCGCCAACACCATCCACAGGGCCGCTTGCCGGCGCGGAACCCTCGACTCGAGGCGGCAGAAGGCGGTCGATTTGATCGCAACCGCCACCGCGAGGGCTGCCAACATGCTGACAATCGACTCACCCGCGATGATCGGCACCCCGGACAACGCGTAGAACAGGGGGGGAACGGGGGTGCACGCGAAGGCCGATGAGGGGCAGGCCAGCAGGGCAAGGCCGGCAGCCAGGCTTTGTCCCCAACGCGGGATCGATAGGGACCACCGATCTAAGACTGGCTTCATGAGCACCTTGGAGTTGTCTTCGCCTCGCGCGGCGGAGGGGTTCACCTCAAAAACTTTCCGGAAGGATCGCGGACGATGGGCCGATCCCGTTGTCGGGGAGATCGACGGAAAACAGTAAGGCTTGAGGGCAGGCCCCTTCGGCCCCTCAAACGTCGGGGAACGCCGCTCAGGGTTCACTCGGGGGGCAACGCCTCTCCCCCAAAATCGCCGTCACGGGACCACCGAGACACGATAGAACCGCTCCGACAGCCACGGCTCGTCGTACGACCACCAATAGCTCGTGGCCCCCGTCGCCACGATCGGGGCACCCACCTTCACCCATCCACCCCCGTCCATGCTGGTGGCGACTTCGACCTGGTAGGTCACCCCCGGGACCGACTTCCATTCGATCTCCGACAGGTCACTTCCCAGGTACATCCGCGAGATGTGAAATGTCGCCGGAGCGGCCCCCTTCAGGATCGTAAACCGGTCCGCCGTGACGCCGTCCATCCGGAGGAATCGAAGGTCCAGTCGGGGGCCATCCACGTCGATCACGAGGGATCCAAGCTCATTCACCCCCATGTACATGGCGGGATGGTCGAGGGCGCCGTAGCCTCCCTCCCCGGTCCACCCGGCATTTCCGGCCACCACGTACACCGCTCCCTCGTGGCCCGTGTGCCCATCCGAAGCCTTCAGGTAGGGCCCACTTCCCTCCTCGCTCCCGTCGCCCGCATCCCGCGCCATGCTTGGTTTGAAGGTGCTCGACAACCCGTAATGCCCATCGAGCAGGTATGAGCGCTCGTAGTTGTGGCTGTGGCCACAGAGGATCAGATCGACGCCGTTCGATTCCAGGATCGGGACCACCTTCTCCCGCATGCGGATCAGGAAGTCCTCCTGGTCGGAGTTGTGAGTCCCATGGCTGTAGGGAGGCGAGTGCCAGAACGCGACCAGCCATTCGTTGGTATTTGCCGCGAGATCCGCCCTGAGCCAGCTCAGCATAGCGGTCGGGGAGATGCTCAGGGAGGTCTCAGAGTCCAGGCAGACGAAGTGGATGTTCGACCGATCGAAGGAGTAGTAGCGCTCGGTCCCGCTGGGCACCCCCCCGATCTCCCCATTCGTGGGGAGGTCAAAGATATCCAGATAGGGAAGACGCGCCGCGGGATCGAGCTCCACCACGTCGTGATTTCCGATTGTCGGCCACAACGGTGTGCTTCGAAGCAGCTCCGGGAAGACGTCGAACACCGCGGATTGATACGTGGCGTCGGTGCCCGTGTCATACGCATTGTCCCCCAGCATCAGCCAGACATCGGCCTCCCGGGGTCCTGAATCCGCAAGGAACCCCTTCATCACCCGGCGCGGATTCGCATTGTAGATCGCCGTGCCCGAGTCCCCGATCGCCCAGATCCGTGTGGGAGGGTGGTCAGCCGGGGCGGTGGTGAAGTGATACTCCGGCCCGCTGACGTCGATGCGCGTGTCCGTGGCGCAGGCGTAGTAGTAGCGGGTTCCGGGGGTGAGCCCGTCGAGCTTGAAGCTGTGGAGGTTCGTCGCGGTGGAGTTGGTCAACGCAAACGACCACTCCCCTGGCGCGGCCCCCGCAAGCAGCACCCCCGGGGTGAAGTCGGCTGAGGTCCAGACGACGGTCATGGTTGTCTGGCCCGCCTTCTGGAGGTACGGGCCCCGTCGAAGGGGAGCGGGATAGGCGTCGGCTGAGTTGGAGGGTGAATAGACGAGTTCGATCAGATCGACGGTGGCCGCAACACTTCCGGAGTCGGAGGTGGAGAGGCCTCCCACCCGACCGTAGTCCGGAGAGGGTGTCACGGCGGTCAACACCGGCCCAATGCCGGCGGCCCCGAAGAAACTCACCAGATCGACAAGGAGGTTTCCCTGCCGGGGATCGTAGAGGAAGGGCTGCTCCAGCGGGATGCGGATCTCCCTCCCCTGCTCTCCACCCGTCTGCAACAACACGGGGCGGGCCACCACCCGGGTCTCCGCCAGGCCGGTGTTCTGGGCGAAAACCGGGCTAAGCAGCGCAGGCGGGCGACGGGTCACCGAAAGGCTTAGCTTCAGCAGCGGCGCGAGGGCCTGGATCTCAAGTCCGTTGGTCGCGGCGGAAAGCCATCGCAGCTCCCGGATCAGAATCGGAGTCGGGGGGAAAAGCCCGCTCGCGTAAAGATCCTGAACGTGCGACCCCACGGCGGAAAGGGTGGTGGCCGAGCCGACCCCGCCAGCAGCCGCCGGGACCTGGGGAGTCGCCAGGACCGCTCCGCCCAGAGGGTCCACCGAAGGCTCGCCTCCACCCCCCCCGACCTCAACGGCAGGGTCAAACTCCAGCTCCATGGCCACCCCCCCGACCGCGATGCTGCTCGAGCTGGTCCCCATCGGGGTGGTCACCGTTCGGGTTTCGGTATCACTGCCGAGCAACTGCGAAACCCCGGCCACGCGGTAGGAGCCGGAGAGCAGAAACACCTCCACGACAAGGCTGCCGTTACCAGGGTCGTAACGAAAAGGGGACTGGAACGGGATGCGGATATCAAAGTCCTTGAGCCCATTCGTCGGCCCGGAAAAGGCGCTCGACACCAGGGCCCGACCGCTGAACACCCGACGGGCGTCGCCCCCCCGGTTGCCAGCCACCGCCTCGGGCTCGGTCGAGAGGCGGAGCGAGGTCGACAACTGCACCACGAGGTCCAGCGGGGCGTCGTCGAATGCCCCTGAGCCGTAAGGGAACGATGGCCGGAACCGAACGGCCGTGAGGGTGAGCGGGCCCCGCGGGAAGTGGGTGGAGGGGAGGCAGACCTGATAGGCATCCGGCCACGTGGACAACATCGAGGAAGGGTAGGTTTCCTCGCGGTAGCCCGCCTGCCACGGAAGGACAACAGCGCCGGCCCCCGGCGTGGGCCACACCAGGGGGGGCGGCTCCGTGGACGCCTCCGCGATCAGTTCAATGGCATCGGCACCGGAGTCCACGCTCCCCCCTTCGTCCGCGAGCCTACCGACCACGCGAGCGCACTGGTTTCCCGCGATGAACTCGCCTGCAACAGGACTGGCCGTAGCGGCCCCGGACCGGTTCTGGATGTCCACCAGCAGATCCCCCTCCGCCGGGTTGTAGACGAAGGGGGTTGTGAACAGGATTTCGATGTCGAAGTCCTTTGGGCCTCCACTCGCCCCGCTGAACGCGCTGGCCAGGGGCACCGGGCCGCTCATCACGAGGGTTTCATCCGGCCCGGTGTTCCAGCGGAACAAAGCCGACAGTCCATCCCCGCGCGGGCGCACGGTGGAGAGCCTGATGTCGAGGTCCGCCATGGCCTGCGGGAAGGCGCGCCCCTTCAGCGAATCCGGACGAAACCGGAGACCGGTAAGCCTCATCGATCCGGCAGGGAATAGCTTGGCGCTGTACCGTTCCTGCGTCCGGGTCATGCCCCGGGTCAGGGTGGTGGAGGCAAACTCGTGCGAGGGGGCGACGCGGGCCCAAGGGACCTGAATCGGGCCGCCCCCCGCAGGAATGGGTGGCGGCGGCCGGGATGCCGGCGTCAGCACGGGAACATAGCCTATTTGCACGGCATCCACCCCCGTATCCAGGCTCCCTGTCGAGTTGAGCGAGGCGGTGCTGCCGGTGAGACGCGAGGCGGCGTCGCCAAACACGGCCACCCCCCCGAGCGCAACCGCGGACGAAGCCCCCGATCGGTTTACCATCTCCAGGAGCAGACTTCCCTCCGACGGGACGTACAAAAACGGACGCGCCAACGGGAACACGATATCGAAGTCCTTCGGGCCGGCACCCGTCCCGGTGTACTGGCTCGCCAGGGTGATCGGTCCCTCAGCCACCGTCACCACGTCCTCGCCCCGGTTGGTGGAAAACAGGGACGACAACCCTCCAGCCAGCCTTCGGGCCGTCGACAGGTTCAGCTGGAAGTTGGACAGCGTGCTGGTGAAGGCGTGCCCGGCAACGGTGTGGGGGCGGAATCGAAGCTCGGTGATCCAGAGCGCCCCCGTCGGGAAGAAGGCGGCTCCGTAGGCCTCTTGCGTCACAAAGGAGGCTTTCGTGAGGGTCAGCGAGGAAAACGAGACCGGGTCGTTGGTGGCCGCGGCAGGAGGAACCACCAGTGTGCTGGCCGTCGGGACCGAACCGGGGAAAAGGGCCAGCGCCGCAAGTGGGCTGTTCGTGGATCCACCCGGCCCCTTGACCACAACCCCGTAGCGGCCGATATCGAGCGGGGTCACGCCACTCAGCAGGAGTTGCGCCCCCACCTGACCCGGGAGATCGACCCTGTCCTTTTGCCATTGGTAGACCAAGGGGGCGTCCCCGGAGGCCGAAACCGCGAAATGGACCTCCGCCCCCACATTGGTCAACACAGCGGAGGGGGCGATCAGGATCTGAGGGGCAACAGCCCCCTCCGCGCACGGAAGGGCTGCGAAGCTCCATCCCAACAAAAGCCAGCCAACGAACCGCCTGGCCCGCCACCCGGCAGATCGTGAAGGCCCCGTCGTGTAACTCGGGTCTGGAATGGATTGCTTCATGACAAGTCTTCGTGGTGGAAGAAGTCAGCCTCCTGACAGCCAATGGCTCAGCCGGAGCAGCCCCGGTTTCTGAATGGTTCCCCAATGGCATGATTAAGCCTCACCACCCCCCTCCCCCACAAGGAGAAACCTCCGCCCCCCGAGCGCGAGACTCAGCGTCCGGGTCCGTTACCCCGCGCCCGCATCTGGACCGACCCGTCGGCAAGCCCCTCACTTCCATGGATCGGACAGCGAAGGATCACCTCGGAGGGCCTCATCTCGTTCTCTCCCTTGCCCCCGCCCAGGTACTCGTAGGTGACATCCTCCGGCCGCAGCGTGCTCCACTCCACGGATCCCCGGTCGCGGGGGGAGGTGGTGGCCCCCGGACAGATCAGCACCTTCGGGTTGGGGAGCTCGTTGCGGAGCGTGAGGAGATCGGCAGGGAACTGATCCTTGTGGTCGTTCGAGTAGATCCGGATCCCGAGGCAGATCTGCTTCATGTTGTTCACACAGTTGATCGCCTGGGCTTTCTGCTTCGCACGGGCCAGGGCCGGGAGGGTCAGCCCTGCCAGAAGCGGGACCATGAGCAGGGTGGAGGCCGCGAGGACGATCCCCACGATCGCAAACCCGTTTCCCTTGAGCTGATCCCGCTGCTTCCGGATCGCGCTCAGCGCCGCAACGCCACAGCCGATCCCGGCGATCCCCCCGAGGCCAAGCGTCGGAAGGGTCAGGAACCCGAGGACGAACGAGGCGATCGCGAGCCGGCTGGTTCTCAACGCAGGAGCGACCGGCAGGGCGGGTGGAAGCGAGGGATCTGGGGTCATGGGATGAGAAGTTTGTTGGATGGTGTGTGCTCTCCCCCCTTGCGGGCGGGAGCCCGCCGGCCAGGGTCGATGTCGTGAGGTCGTCGTGACCCTCTCCGGCGCATGCGGGCGGGGCAAGCGAATTCGACCGTCTCCCCGGTGCTGAGCCGCGTCGGACTTTTCCTTTCAACCGCGGAGCAGTTCTCTGGGTTGCAATCCTGGATTTCATGCGGGTTGTTCACCGGTCTTGGGTTGGGTTGTTTTGACGATGAGGGATAGGACCCATGAGCCGTGTTTTTGCTGGTTGAGGGC
>DMJJ01000350.1 GCA_003452185.1 Verrucomicrobiales bacterium
GCCTGCCGTATCGCCGGTTGCCCAACCGGCAGGCGTGGGTGTGCGAGGGGGCGTTGGGTAAGGAAGGGACGCCCGTCCGCGAAGGTGCGCTCAGCCGACTGGGCAGTCGGCGATACAGCAGACAGGGCTGTCTGCGCTACGCTGGCGCCGGTTGCCCAACCGGCAGGCGTGGGTGCGCGAGGGGGCGTTGGGTAAGGAAGGGACGCCCGTCCGCGAAGGGTGCGCTCAGCCGACTGGGCAGTCGGCGATACAGCAGACAGGGCTGTCTGCGCTACGTTGGTGCCGGTCGCCCAAGCGGGTGGGGCGTCCGTCCGCGAAAAGTAGCGCAGGCTGCCCAGCCTGCCGTGTCGCCGGTTGCCAACCGGCAGGCGTCCATGCGCGAGGGGGCGTTCGGTAAGGGAAGGACGCACGTCCGCGAAGGTGCGCTCAGCCGACTGGGCAGTCGGCGATACAGCAGACAGGGCTGTCTGCGCTACGCTGGCGCCGGTTGCCCAACCGGCAGGGCGTCGCTGTGCGAGGGGGCGTTGGGTAAGGAAGAGACGCCCGTCCGCGAAGGTGCGCGCAGCCGACTGGGCAGTCGGCGATACAGCAGACAGGGCTGTCTGCGCTACGTCGAGACGGCAGCCGGCGTGGGGGGACGTCGGAACGCCCCCCCGTCAGGGACGGAGTTCCTGACGGAGCCAGGCCTTGGCGAAGCTCCAGATTCGCTCGGCAGACCGGAGCGGAATCCCAAGGGCCTCGGCGGCCTCCACCATCGACATCCCAACAAAATACCGGAGCTTCACAAGATCGCCGGCAACCGGATCCTCCCCCGCCAGGCGGTCCAACACCTCATGCACCGCCAACACCTCATCCGAAGGGGCGGCTATCTCAAGCCGATCCTCCGGACATTCCTCCCGTTCGGCGAACCCTCCCTTCCGAAGCACCTCCCGACGCCGGGCCCGATCGATCAGGATCCGGCGCATCGCCTCGGCCGCGGCCCCAAAAAAGTGAGCCCGATTCTCCCACCTGGGCTGGGCGTCCGCCCCCAGCCTCAGCCAGGCCTCGTGTACCAGGGCGGTCGGCTGCAGGGTCTGGTCCGCTGACTCACGGGACATCTTGCTGGCAGCCAGCCGGCGAAGCTCGGCGTAGAGCGTGGGCAGGAGGTCGGGGGAATCCATGCCCTCAGCCTAGCGCTCCCCGGCACCCCCGCAAAGCCCCTGTTTGCCTCGACATCGAGGGAATCAATACGATATGGGGTTTATCAATTGACGCCTGCCGACAGAAGAGTGCGAGGGTCTGCTGCGTAGTCCCCAGCGGGGGATGACGGCACGGATCGGATCGGACACGCGACTATGAGCACACACACACAGGGAGCCGAAACGGAGCCCTCGGACGGCAGGCCTTGGCGGCTTTCATTCTGGAGCCTCATCCTCACCCAGTTTCAGGGGGCCTTCAGCGACGTCACCCTCAAGAACCTCGTCATCTTCACCGTCATGGGGATGGGCCTCTCCCACGAGGAACGGGACAAGATGGTTTCGATCGTCGGGGCCGTCTTCTCCCTTCCGTTCATCCTCTTCTCCATGGCGGGGGGCTACCTGGCCGACCGCTACAGCAAGCGGACCATCACCGTTGGGGTGAAGTTGTTTGAAATGGGGGTCATGGCCTTCGCCTCCCTTGCGCTTTTCCAGGGAAGCCTGCCGCTCCAGCTCGCCGGGGTGTTCCTCATGGGAGTGCATAGCGCGATCTTCAGCCCCTCGAAATACGGGCTTCTGCCGGAGGTGCTCCCAGAGAGCCGGCTCTCGTGGGGCAACGGCATCCTGGAGCTCGGCACCTTCCTGGCCATCATCGCGGGCACGATCGCCGGAGCGGTCCTGTCGCAGTGGTTCCACGGCCGGCAGGTTTGGTCCGGGGTGCTCCTGGCGGCCCTGGCGGTGGTGGGGTTTTTCACAAGCCAGGGGATCTCGCGGGTCCCGGCCGCGAACCCGCAAAAGCAATTCCGCCCAAACTTCCTGGCCGACCTCGTCGCACAGCTCAAATCGATCCACACCGACCGGCCCCTCTGGCTGGCCGTGATCGGCAACGCCTATTTCTTCTTCCTGGCCGCCCTGCTTCAGCAGAACGTCATCATCTATGGGCAGGACATCCTCGGGCTGGACGCCGCCCACGGGGGATACCTCCAGGCGGCCATCGCAATTGGGATCGGGGTGGGGAGCGTGGCGGCGGGGTACCTCTCGGCCGGGAAGATCGAGTACGGGCTGATCCCCCTCGGGTCGATCGGCCTGACCGGGATGGCGGCGGTGCTCGGGTTGTTCCCCCTGACCTTCAAGGAGGTCCTGATCGGCCTCGCGCTGCTCGGTTTCTTTGGAGGGTTCTTCATCGTGCCGATCTCCGCCCTGCTGCAACATCGCCCGGCCCCGGGGGAGAAGGGAGGCGTCCTGGCCGCAGCGAGCTTCACCTCGTGGATCGGGGTGTTCCTGGCCTCGGCGGCCTATTACGGGGCCTCCACCCTGCTGAAGCTCTCCCCCGGCGGGATCTTCTTCTGGAGCTCGGTGCTGACGGCCCTCGGCACCGCTTACCTGATCTGGCTCCTGCCGGATTCCTTCTTCCGCCTGCTCCTCTGGATGCTGACACACACGCTCTATCGGGTGCGGGTGGTGGGGCGCGACAACATCCCGGAGAAGGGAGGGGCACTCTTTGTCTGCAACCACCTGTCGTTTGTCGATGTCCTCCTGCTTCAATCCTCCACCGACCGGCCGATCCGCTTCATCATGCACCGGGAGATCTACGACCAGCCGTGGATCCGGCCGGTGGCGAAGCTTTCCCGGGCGATCCCGATTTCGTCGCAGCTTCGCCCGCGGGAGATGATCGCCTCCCTCCGGGAGGCAAGCGATGCCCTGCAGCGCGGGGAAGTCGTCTGCATCTTCGCCGAGGGGCAGATCAGCCGCATCGGGCAGCTGCTCCCGTTTCGCCGGGGGTTTGAGCGGATCATGAAAGGGGTCGATGCCCCGATCATCCCGGTCTGCCTCGACGGCGTCTGGGGGAGCATCTTCAGTTTTGAGAGCCGGCGGTTCTTCTGGAAGCTCCCTCGCCGCATCCCCTACCCGGTCACCGTGAGCTATGGGAGGCCGATGCCCCCCAGCGCCACGCCCTCCGAGGTGCGCCAATCGGTGCAGGAGCTCCAGACGGAGGCTGCGCATCTCCGCGCCGACCTGCGGACGCCGGTCCACCGCGCCTTCATCCGGACGGCCCGGAGGTCCCCGTTCCGAAGGGCCCTCGCGGATGCCACACACCGAGGGCTCCGACTCGGCCCTGCCCTGGTCCGCACCCTTCTGCTCGCCCGCCGCCTTGCGCCGCTCTGCCGTGGGCAGGCGCAGGTCGGCCTGCTTCTGCCCCCCTCGGTCGGCGGGGCTCTGACCAACCTGGCCCTCCTGATCGGGGGGAAGGTGCCCGTGAACCTCAACTACACCCTCTCCGAGGAGGCTCTCGCCTCCTGCATCCGGCAATGCGGGATCCAGAACGTCATCACCTCGGCGGCCTTCCAGGAAAAGCTGAAATGCCGGGTCCCTTGCGCCCTGGTCAACCTGGAGGAGGTGGCCCGGGGGATCTCCGTTGGCGAGAGGGTGACGGCGCTGCTGGCCGCCGCGTTCCTGCCGGCCCGGTCCCTGGAGCGTTGGGCGGGGGCGGACCGCGAGCCGACGCTGGAGGACCTCGCGACCATCATCTTCTCGAGCGGCAGCACCGGGGAGCCGAAAGGGGTGATGCTCACCCATCAGAACATCGGGGCGAACGTCGAGCAGTTCGGACAGGTGTTCGCTCTCGGAGCGACCGACCGGATCCTGGGGGTGCTTCCGTTTTTCCACTCCTTCGGCTACACCGCGACACTGGCCCTTCCGGCGATGCTCGGGACACCCGTCGTGTACCATCCGAACCCGCTCGATCCCCGGGGAATCGGGGAGCTGGTGCGCCGCTTCCAGGTGACGTTCCTCCTCTCCACACCGACGTTCCTCCAGATGTACCACCGGGGGTGCGAAGCGGGCGACTTCGGGAGCCTGCGCCTCGTGCTGGTGGGGGCGGAGAAGCTCTCCGATGCCGTGGCCACGGCTTTTGAGGAGAAATTCGGGATCCGCCCGGTCGAGGCCTACGGTTGCACGGAGTGCTCCCCCGGCGTCAGCGTCAGCTGCCACAGCTACCGGGCGGCGGGGTTCAACCAGGTCGGGGCCAAGCGGGGGAAGATCGGCCACCCGCTCCCCGGCGTCAGCGTGAGGATCGTGGATCCGGAGAGCTTCCAGCCCCTGGAGATCGGCCGTCCCGGGTTGCTGCTCGTGCGGGGGCCAAACCTCATGAAGGGATACTGGCAGAAGCCTGAGGCCACCCAGGCGGTGGTTCGCGAGGGTTGGTACATCACGGGGGACATCGCCACACTGGACGAGGACGGGTTTCTGCAGATCACCGATCGCCTGAGCCGGTTCAGCAAGATCGGCGGCGAGATGGTCCCGCACGTCAAGGTGGAGGACCGTCTGCAGGAGCTTGCGGGGATTGCAGAGCGGGGGCTTGTGGTCACCGGGCTGCCCGACCCGCGGAAAGGGGAACGTCTCGTTGTGCTGCACACGCTCCCCGAGGCGAAGCTCGCGGAGTTGCTCGCCCGCCTCCCCGAGTCGAACCTTCCGAACCTCTGGGTCCCGCGCCCCTCGGCGTTCATCCGGATCGAGGCGCTTCCCCACCTCGGGACCGGGAAACTTGACCTGCGCCGGGTGCGCGAGCTCGCGGCGCAGCTCTCAACCGCCGGGGACGAACCCACTCCCGCAGAGGTGGGCTAACCGGGCCCCCACCCGCCGCAGGGATGGGGCTCAAGGAACGGCACCCGTGGGCTTCCGCAGAAGCCCGTGCTGCCAGGTCCGCTGGGGCCCCTGAAAGGTGGAGACCACAAGGGAGTCAGCCCCCACCCCACGGGCGAAGTCGCCAAAGGCGGCGTTCTGCTCGATGTTATCGACCAGGATGTGTCCCCCGGGCACCAGGTAGCGCCAGGCGGCAGCCATCTCGAACAGGATGTGCGGGTAGCTGTGGTCGCTGTCATGGAGGAACACGTCCACGGACTGCCTGTCCGCGAGGAGCCGCGGCAGCAACACCTCGGCGG
>DMJJ01000572.1 GCA_003452185.1 Verrucomicrobiales bacterium
TGATGTTGCCCGCCGAGATTCCATGCTCGAGGCCGACGCTCAACCAGAGGCGCGTCATGGGGCCCCCGTGGGGGCGGGGGAACGGTTTTCGGGGACGTTCCATCGGGCCCCCTTGACCTTGACCTTGATAATCCCGGTTGTAGGCACCCGGGCGCGGGGCGCGGGGTGCGCCGTAGGGGGCCGCCCCGGGGGCGCCGTAGGCGCGGGCGCGGGGTTCTCCCCCATCGCGACGATGCGGGGGCCCAAACTTCCCGGGAACTTTCCTCTCCCAGGGCTTCGCCTGAAAGCGTCCAGGAGCTCGATCCTCGCCCCGGGGGGCGGGGGGCTCGCGTCGCGGCCGCTCCGGGCGGGCCGGTCTCGCCTCCGCACGGGGAGCCGGCCGGAGGGGAGGCGTGGGGGCCGCGGGGGTCTCGGGGACGGGTGCCGGTGCCGGCTTGGCTGGGGCCGGGGCGATCGGCACCTCGGGGGCAGCCGGGACTTCCGCTGCGGGTGCCGGGGGCGTCGAAGGCCGCGCTGCGCCGGGCGAAGCTCCGCCCGCGGGTACCGGCCTGAGTCCCCCTCCCAGACCGCGCATCTGCGGGGCTGCCGGTTTCGCAACTTCAGCCTCGGCCGCGGTTGCGGCCCCGCTGAGGTGATGGAACAGGGCGTTCATCAGGTCCATGGAGTCGACCCCCTCCTCGAGCAGCCCCTCGATGATCCGGTCATAGTGGCGGAAATCCCCGGCCTCCATGGTCTGCCGCACCCGCTTGACGAGGGAGTTGACCCGCGCCTCCTCGATCTCCCCCGCGGTGGGGACATCGGCCCGGCGCATCCGCTGCCGGGTGTAGCGCTCGATCTGACGGATCTGAAACAGGTCCTTGCCGCTCGCAAACGAGATCGCCAGACCGGCGCGGCCCGCCCGGCCGGTGCGGCCGATCCGGTGGACGTAATCCTCGCCGTCGTACGGGAGGTCGTAGTTGAACACCACCTGGATGTCATCGACATCGATGCCGCGCGCGGCGACATCCGTGGCGACGAGAAACTCCACCCCGCCTGTGCGGAACTTCTTCATCGCCCGGTCGCGGGCCCCCTGCGCCATCCCGCCATGGATGCTGTCGGTGCTGTAGCCCGCGGCGTTCATGTGCTCGGCGAGGTCGTCCACCATCCGCTGCGTGTTGCAGAACACGATCCCACGGCTGGCGTCGTGCATGTCGATCAGCCGCTCGAGCGCCTCCATCTTGCGACGGCGGTCGACCTCGACATACACCTGCTCGACGGTGGGAACGGTCAGAGCCTTCCCCTCGATCTTCACGTGCACGGGGTTGCGGGTGTGGTGGTTGATCAGCTCCTGGATCGCCCTCGGGATCGTTGCGGAGAAGAGCACCGTCTGCCGCTCCTGGGGGACGGCCTTCAGGATGAACTCGATGTCATCCCGGAACCCCATGTTGAGCATCTCATCCGCCTCGTCGAGCACCACCGTACGGATTCCGTCGAGCTTCAGGGAGCCCCGGTTCATATGGTCCATGACCCGGCCCGGGGTGCCGATGATGATGTTTGCGCCGCTGCGCAGGCCGAGGAACTGGCGGTCGTAGCTTTGTCCGCCGTAGATCGGGAGGGGCCGTACCCCGGGCTTGAAGTGGGCCAGCTTGTGGACCTCCTCGCTCACCTGGACCGCGAGCTCGCGTGTCGGGCAGAGGATCAGCACCTGGGGGAAGCGGTCCGCCGGGACCATCCGCTCGATGGCCGGGATGGCGAAGGCGGCGGTCTTACCAGACCCGGTTTGGGATTGGCCGACCACATCCTTCCCCTCCATGAGGGGGGGGAGGGACTCGGCCTGGATGGGGGCTGGCTGCTCGAAACCGAGGCGTTCGATGGCCTTCATCATTTCGGCGGACAGCCCGAAATCCGTAAAGAGTCTTGAACTCATAAGGACTCACCCTACGCGGTCCCTGCACGCGTAGCAATGGAAAGGGGGCGGGTCGCCTTACAGGTTGCGTTGGGGGGTGGGGCTCCCTAATGTTCCCGGCCATGCGCCATTGGGCCGCCACTGCTCTCGGTCTCCTCGGGCCTGCGATCTGCGGATTCGCTGCCAGCACCGTGCAGTTGAAGGACCAGAGCTCGGTGACCGGGCGGCTTCTGGCGGAGAAGCCGGACTACGTGGTGGTGGATCTCGGCTTCACCGCCCTGACGATCCCGCGGGGCCAGATCCTACGGATTTCCGGCGGGACCGAGCCCAAGGGGGGGGCTGCCGCGCCCGCGGCGGAGTCTGTTTCCCAGGTCTACTTTGTCTCCAAATCCCCACCCCCGGAGCGCTCGGTGCGAGAGCTTTCGCGGGAGTTGGGTGAGTCGGTGGTGCAGGTGCGAACCCCGGGCGGGCTCGGGTCCGGGTTCATCCTCAATGAGCAGGGGGACCTGATCACCAACTTCCATGTCATCGAGGGGGAGACCCAGATTTCGGTTGAGGTCTATCATCACCCGGCCCAGGGGCAGCTGGAGCGGAAGCCGTACAAGCGGGTCCGGATTGTTGCGATCAACAAGTTCCAGGACCTCGCCCTGCTGCGGATCGAGGACGAGGGGGCGCCGCGGTTCCGGAAGGTCCTCCTCGGGTCGGCCGACCTGCTCGCCCCGGGGGAGCGGGTCTTCGCCATCGGGAGCCCGCTCGGACTCGAGCGGACGGTCACGGAAGGGATCCTGAGCACCAAGAGCCGCGAGGTGCAGGGGGAGCTCTATCTCCAGACCACCGCGCAGATCAACCCGGGCAACAGCGGCGGTCCCCTCTTCAATCTCCGGGGGGAGGTGGTGGGGGTCAC
>DMJJ01000601.1 GCA_003452185.1 Verrucomicrobiales bacterium
GGGTCGGGGCTCGCCGATACGACAGCACGCTCGATGGCCCAGACACGGGATGGATTCGTGTGGATCGGGACGTTCGGAGGCGTTGGCCGTCTCGACGGCACGACCCCAATGGAAACCCTCTCGCTCCGCTCGGTGGCCGGGGCGAGCAACGAGGCCTGCATCGTGATGGTGCCCGACCGGGCCGGGAGGCTTTGGATCGGAGGCGAGGGAGAGCTGATCCTCCGGGAGGAGAATCGCTGGCGGGCATTCCACCCGGATGCCTCATGGCCGGGCGGCAGCGTGGAGTCGATGGTTGAGACCCCCGAGGGGGATATTCTCTTCGGCGCGGGAACGGCCCTTTATCAGGTTGTCGGAAAGAAGATCTCCAAGGTCATCACCCCCGTCCGTGAATCCGACGAAGCCTCGCCATGGCGTCCGGCCTTCGATGCTGAAGGAACCCTCTGGCTTCGCTCGGACACCCTCCTGTTCAGCCGTCGCGGGGGCGTCTGGCGAACCGAACGAATCCCCGACCGGGGGCAGGAGAAACTCAACGGGGTGTTTCGCGCCCGTCGCGGAGGGGTATGGATCTCCGACGCCACGCGGATCCGGCGGGTGGTCCAGGGAGCCGTGATGGAGGAGCACCGCTACCCGGCCGACTTTCGGGATCCCCTGATCTCCCTTCTGGAGGATGATCAGGGGTGGCTTTGGGTGGGGGGATTCCTTCAGGGGCTGATCGTTTACTCTCCGGATGGAGCGGAGCGGCGCGTCCTCGCCCGTCAGGGCTTGAGCCACACGCATATCACCTCGCTCCTGCAGGATGCCGAGGGGAATGTTTTCGTCGGCCAGGGGGCCGGCGGGGCGTTGCAGCTGACCCACCGCCGGGTCCGGATGTTCATGGATGACCTTGCGGAATCCTCCGCCAGCCGGATCACCTCCGTCACCCCGGGGACCCCCGGGGAGATCCTCCTCGCCAATGACCTCGGACAGATCTACCGCCGCGCGGAGGGGCAACTCTCACTGGTCGCCGCGGCCGACCCTCCGGGTTCCGTCCAGACGGTCTGCCGCACGCGGGATGGAACGATCTGGGCCGGGATCGAATCGCGCGGTCTGGCACGGGTGCGAGGGACCCATCTCGAGTTGGTCGGCCCTGTCGGCCCGGAGGGTGAGATCAACCCGCTGGCGCTGCACGAGGACCGGTCAGGTCAGCTCTGGATCGGCACCGAGCACGGCTACTACCTGGGCCGCAACGGAAGCTTCACCCACGTGCCCGAGGGAACGCATCCCGACCTCTACGGAGTGGCCCACATGGCCGAGGGGCCAGGCGGGGAGATGTACCTCGAAAGTCTCGACTCGGTGTTCCGCGTGACTCCTGCGGGCCTCTCCAAGATCGACGTCGTCCGCGAAACACCGGAGACGCACGTGTCGGCCCTGGCGGTCGATGCCGCCACAAACCTGTGGGTCAGTTTTCGCCGCGGCGGCCTGACGCTTGTGCGTCCCGACGGACGGCAGTTCGCCTACCTGGCGGGCCACGGGATACCAGCCTACACTCTAAGCCCCCTTCTCCTCGACGGGCAGGGCGGGCTTTGGGGGGCGAGCTCCTTCGGGCTGAACTGGATCGACACCCAGGTCCTCCAGGCGGTGGCCGAGGGACGGGCTCCCGGGGTGCACCCGATCCGTCTCGGGAGGGAGGATGGGCTTGCGCTGAACAACACACGGAGCCGCTGCGAGCCCGGGGCGATCGCCACTCCGGACGGCGAACTCCTGTTCGCCACCCCCAAGGGGCTGGCCTCGGTGACCCGCCGGAGCCTGACCCTGCTGACCAACCAGCCCCCCACCCTCATCCGGGAGATCTTCGTCGATAACCTGAGGCTGTACGCAACGAACGGGGCCCTGTCGCTTCCGGCAGGGACCCGCGCCACCCGGGTGACCTTCACCGCCGCAAGCCTCACGGCCCCCGAGCGGGTGCTGTTCCAGTATCGTGTCAACGGAGGCTCCGCCGCCTGGAGCCAGCCCTCCACCCAGCGGTATCTCGACCTCTATCACCTTGCCCCCACCACCTATGAGGTCGAGGTGCGGAGCTGCAACAGCGACGGCATCTGGAATGCCACCCCGGCCCGGGTACGATTGAGCATTCCCCCCTTCTATTGGCAGACCCTCCCGTTCCGCCTCTCCCTCGGGGTCGCCGTCGCAGGGCTGCTCGCCCTAGCCACCTGGGATCTGCAGCGGCGTCGCCTCGCACAGCGGCGGGAACGGGTGGAACGGGAGGAGCAGCTCCTGGGGGAGAAGGCCCGTTCGGCGGCTTTGATCGACGCCACCAGCGACCTCGTGATGTTCCTGGACCCGCTCCAGAAGGTCACGTTCGTGAACCGGGCCGGGCTGGCCCTCCTCGGACAGCCGGCCGCCCCCCCCGATGTGGAGCTCGATCCCGAGGGCCTCCTGATGCCGAACACCCTCGACGGGTGGCGGCAGGTGATCCTCTCCACCCTTTCGGAAAAAGGGATCTGGGTGGGTCCGCTCGCGCTTCGAGGCCCCTCGGGGGAGCCGCTTCCCACCGCCGCGGTGGTCATGGCGCACCGGAACAAGGATCAAACCATCCAGTTTTACTCCGCGGTCTGCCGGGATCTGCGCGAGGAAAACCGCCGCCGCGAGCTTGAGGGCCAGCTCCAGCAGGCCCACAAGATGGAGGCCCTTGGGACGCTGGCCGGCGGAATCGCCCACGACTTCAACAACATCCTCACCGCCATCACGGGCAACACCCAGCTGGCGATGGCCGACCTGCCGCCGCATCACCCAACCCAGAGCCTCCTGGCGGACGTCCACCACGGGGCCCAGCGCGCCGCCGAGCTCGTGCGCCACATCCTCACCTTCAGCCGACAGCAGGATCACAACCGCCGGCCGGTCGACCTTGAGCCAATCATCCACGAGGGGCTGAACCTGCTCCGCGTGGGACTCCCCTCCTCCATCCGCCTGGCCACGCGCTTCGCCTCGCCCCTGCCGTCGGTGCTGGCGGACCCGACCGAGATCCACCAGATCGTCGTGAACCTCGGAAGCAACGCCATCCACGCCATGCGGGGACGAAGCGGCCTCCTGACCATGTCGGTCTCGGTGGTCGAGATCCCGCACCCCGGCGACGGGGAGGCCCAGGGGCTGAGGCCGGGGCCCCACGTGAGGCTCCAGGTTTCTGACACCGGGGAGGGAATCCCCCCGGC